>CAYPWQ010000007.1:0-18752 GCA_964414495.1 uncultured Oscillospiraceae bacterium | reverse complement strand
CGCCTCGCTGAAGCCCTTTTCGCTGGCCTCCCGGGCGATGCAGGCGGAGAGGAAGGTCTTGCCGAGACCCGGGTCGCCGAAGAGCAGCAGATTGTCCCTGTGGCGGCCGAACTTGTAGGCATAGCTGCTGCACGTCTCGTAGATCAGCTCCATATTCTCCCGCGCGGAGACGCCCATGCGTTCGTCCACCACGGGACTGTACCACGAAAAGGAGAAGGTGTCGAAGCTCTGGCTGCCCAGATCCAGCAGATGGGACAGCTCCGCGATCTGCTCGCGGACATAGTATTCCCTGAGACAGCGGCAGACGCCCTTCTCCGTATACCCCGTGTCGCCGCAGAGCCGGCAGGCGGGCTGATACTCCAGCGCGTCGGGGGCAAAGCCCTTCTCCCGCAGCAGCGCCGCCCGCTCCCGCTGCAGCGCCAGGTTGTTCTCGCGGATCTCACCCATGGCGCGCTCCACGTCCGCGCCGCTTTTCAGCGCCTTCGTCACGATCTGCGCCATGGTGCCCCGCAGCTCCCGCTGGATCTCATCCAGGCGCGGGACGCGGCGCAGCAGCTCCGTCTCCCGGCGGCGGAATTCCTCCTCCCGCCGCTGCCTGTCCTCGCCATAGCGCGCGAGCGCCTGACGCATCAGCTTGCCGTCGTATGCCATGGGGCCGCCTCCTTACTTCTTCCGGTGCATCTGCTGCACATACTGCTG
Source organism: uncultured Oscillospiraceae bacterium (assembly GCA_964414495.1). Lineage (GTDB taxonomy): Bacteria > Bacillota > Clostridia > Oscillospirales > Oscillospiraceae > RGIG5472. The sequence continues at coordinate 18,053 of CAYPWQ010000007.1, read as the reverse complement.
CATTTCGCTGGCCTTTTCCCCGGCCTTCTCCGCCGCGGGGCGCTTCTCCGCAGGCCGGCTCTCGGCCCGCTGGATCTCCTCCACCGTGTGGAGACCCTTTTCATGCCACTTTTTCAAGATCCCGCCCAGATAGCTCCACTTCAGCTCGTGGCAGCGGAGCATGGTGCGGTCGTAGGCCAGGGCCACCGCCTCCGGCGAAAAGCCCAGCTCCATCCACTGCGTCATATACTGCTCCTCCGACGGCGAGGGCAGCCGGTCGCCCAGCTGCAGCACCCGCATGTAGCGGGGCAGCTCACCCTGACGGCGGTGATAGGTCTGTAAATACGCGTTGGCCCGGGGGATGCTGTCGATGCCGCGCTTCTGCCAGAGGTAGCCCTCCTTCTCGATCTGCCGCAGGGTGGGCCGGCGGCCGGGGCCATAGGCCCGCTCGCTGCGCTCCACGCAGTGGCACACCAGCTGATAGATCACGTCCGCCGGAAGGGACACGAAATCATACAGCCCCAGCAGCGTCGCCGTGTCCGCCGTGGTGAGGCGGCGGCCCAGCAGCTTTTCCACCTCGCCGCGCAGCAGACGGAAGGTCTCGTCCCCCTCCACGCGCTCGGCGATCTCCAGCTGGGAGTATTCCGGCTTTTCCGCGGCGCTCTCCAGCCGGGTCTGGCGCTCGCCCAGAAGACCCAGCTCCTGCAGCGTCCGCTCCGCAGCGCTGAGCCGCTCCTGCGAAAAGCGCAGGACGCGGATGGCCTCGTCGCTGCCGAGGCGGCCCTGGCGGCGCAGCAGCAGCAGATACAGCAGCGCCGCGTCGCCGTCGCCCTGCCGCAGCAGCTTGTCCGCCGCCGCGCCGGAGATCGTCACCAGCTCCTCCCGCGTGAGCTGCATCGTATATTCCGCCATGCTGTCGCCTCCCTTCCCTTCATTTCCTCTCATTTTACATGATTGCCGCCGTTTCGTAAACAGAAAATTCGCCCGGCGGGGCGGTTTCCCGAAATTTGTGCAAAAATGATTTACCGCCCGCATTTTTGTGCTATAATGGATGCTGTATAGCTATCGGTCGGCGGCTGCGCCGCCGGGAAAGAGAAAATAACGCCGCGATGCCCCTCGCGGCGGGAAAAACAGGGAGGTCAATCCATGGAAAACCGTATCGCCATCACGATCTGCGGCGAGGAATATGTGCTGCTTGCCGACGAATCCCCCTCCTATATGCAGAAGGTGGGGCAGTACGTGGATGAGAAAATGTCGGAAACGCTGCGCACCGCCCATGTGGGCCGCACCGATGCCGCCGTGCTGACGGCGCTGAATCTGGCGGACGAGCTGATGAAGGCCCAGCAGAACGCGGAAAATCTCCGCGGTCAGCTGAAGGGCTATATCGACGACGCGAACCGCGCCAAGAGCGAGCTCTCCGAGCTCCGGCGCGACATGTTCCGTCAGCAGCAGAACCAGAACCGCAAGCAGAAATGACGCATCCGGAGCTGTTGGCCCCCGCCGGCTCGCGGGAGGCCCTTGTCGCCGCTGTTCAGGCGGGCGCTGACGCGGTATTTCTGGGCTTTGGCGACTTCAATGCCCGCCGCAACGCCAAAAACTTCTCCGCGGAGGAATTTGCGGAGGCGGTGTGTTATTGCCATCTCAGGGGCGTGAAGGTCTATCTGACGCTGAACACCTGTCTCACCGACCGGGAGCTTCCCGGCGCGGCGGAGACGGCCCGCCACGCCGCCCGCTGCGGCGTGGACGCCATTCTGGTGCAGGATTTCGGTGTGCTGCAGATGCTGCGCTCGGTGGTGCCGGAAACGCCGCTCCATGCCAGCACCCAGATGAGCATTTTCACGCTCGGCGGCGTGGAGGAGGCGGCCCGTCTCGGCATGACCCGCGCCGTTCTCGCCCGCGAGCTCTCGCGGGAGGATACCCGCTTCATCGCCGAGCGCGCCTCCATCGAGATCGAATCCTTTGTCCACGGGGCCTTCTGCATGTGCTACAGCGGCCAGTGCGCCATGAGCGCCGTCATCGGCGGACGCAGCGGCAACCGCGGCCTCTGCGCCCAGCCCTGCCGCCTGCCCTACGGTGTGGACGACCGGCCCATGGGCCATCCCCTCTCGCTGAAGGACAGCTGTCTTGCTCCCGCCGTGCCGGAAATGGCGGAGATGGGCATCGCCTGCCTGAAGCTGGAGGGGCGCATGAAGCGCCCGGAATATGTGGCTCTCATCACGGATATCTATGCCCGCCTGCTGCGGGAGCACCGCGCCGCCACCACGGAGGAGCTGAAAACGCTGGAGGAGGTCTTCAGCCGCAGCGGTTTCACCCGGGAATACTGGGAGGGGCGCAAGGGCCCGCAGATGTTCGGCGTCCGCAGCGAGAATGCGCCGGAGCCGAAGGAGCTCTATGCCCGGGCCCGGACGCTCTATGAAAAAGAGGATCGCCGTCTGGTCGGTGTGCGCCTTTCCTGCGTCATCGCGGCAGGCGAGCCCGCCCGCCTCACGGCGGAGGATGCCGACGGCAATATGGTGGCCGTCGCCGGTGCCATGCCGGAAGCGGCCCGCAGCCGCGCTCTCACGGAGGAGGAGGTCTGCACCCGTCTCAGCAAGAGCGGCGGCACCGCCTTCCGCGTGGAGGAAGTGGCCGTCACGCTGGGCGAGGGGCTGATGCTCCGCGCCGCCGACCTGAACGCCCTGCGGCGCGATGCACTGGAGCAGCTCTCCGCCCTCCGCATGGAGGTGCCGGAACCCCTGCTGCGGGACTTTATCCCCGCCGAGCGGTTCCCCGGCCCTGCGGAAGCGCCCCGCTTCACCTGCTCCATCAAGCGGGCGGAGCAGCTGACGGAGGCCCTGCTGGACTGCGGCCCCGCCCGGGTGGACGTGCCGCTGGAGCTGTTTGAAAAGCACGATTTTTCCTTTGCCGCGGCGCGGACAGAGCTCTGCGCCGTGCTGCCCCGTGTGTGGCGGGATCGGGACGAGGCGCAGCTTCGCTCCCTGCTGCGCACCGCCATTGCGCAGGGGGCGAAAGCCGCCGCCGTGGGCAATCTCGGTCAGCTGCCACTGGTGCGGGAGCTGGGCATCGCCCTGCGGGGCGACTGGGGCCTGAACCTCTTCAACACCGAGGCGCTGGCCTTTGCAAAGCATCTGGGTCTCTCCTCCGCCACGGTATCCTTCGAGCTGCGGCGCGAGCAGCTCCGGGATCTGGGCAAGCCCCTGCCGGTGGAGGCGCTGGTCTATGGCCGTCTGCCGCTGATGATCACGGAGAACTGCCTGATCCACAACGCCCTGGGCTGCCGCTGCGAAACGCCCCACACCCTGCGCGACCGCACCGGCGCGGCCTTCCCCATCCTGCCCGCCTTCGGCTGCCGCAGCGAGCTGCAGAACGACCGTCCCCTGTTCCTGGCAGACAGGGACGACTATCAGAGGCTGGGGCTGTCCTTCGCCCGCCTGCGCTTTACCACGGAATCGCCGGAGGAATGCGTCCGCGTGTTCCGCCGCTATCTGGGCGAGAATGACTTTGCGCCCGCGGACTTCACCCGGGGACTGTACACCCGCGGGGTGGAATAAATCCGCAAAAAACGATTTCTATTTGTATTTTACGTGTCATATACTACATTCTGTATTCAGGAGCTGCCCATGAAACTCACTGTGAAAGCCCTCTCCCCCCTTATCGGGACGGAGATCCCCGCCCCCTCCTTTGCCACCGCCGGTTCCGCGGCGCTGGATCTGCGCGCCTGCATCGACGCGCCGGTGGTCATCCCCGCCGGCGGACGCGCCCTTGTCCCCACGGGCATCGCCATCGCCCTGCCGTCGGCGGAGTATGTGGCGCTGCTCTTTGCCCGCAGCGGCCTCGCCATCAAAAAGGGCGTGGCTCTCGCCAACGGCGTGGGCGTCATCGACAGCGACTATCGCGGCGAGATCGGCGTGGGTCTGCTGAACAGCGGCAGCGAGGACTATACCGTCCTTCCCGGCGACCGCATCGCCCAGCTCATGGTGGTGCCGGTGGTGCAGCCGGAGCTGCTCTTTGCCGACGAGCTGCCGGAGACCGATCGCGGCGCGGGGGGCTTCGGCTCCACCGGCCGCTGAGAGAGGGGGACGTACACATGGCACTGATCCTGGCCTCTCAGTCCCCCCGGCGGCAGGAGCTGCTGCGGAACATGGGACTCACGGATTTCCGCATCCTCGTCCCCCATGCGGACGAGACCTGCCCCGCCGGACTCTCACCGGAGGAGACGGTGAAGCACATCTCCCGGGTAAAGGCTCTCGCGGCCAAACCTCTGGTCGCGCCGGAGGATATCGTCATCACGGCGGACACCATGGTGTTTCTGGACGAGCAGCGTCTGGGCAAGCCCCGGGACGAGGCAGACGCCCTGCGGATGCTGACGGCTCTGCAGGGGCGCAGCCACACCGTTTGCAGCGGCGTCACCGTCATGCAGGGCGAGCGCCTGCTGACGGAGGCGGAGTCCACCGCCGTCACCTTCCGACGCGCGTCGGAGGGTGAGCTTCGCGGCTACATCGCCACGGGCGAGCCCATGGATAAGGCCGGCGCCTACGGGGCGCAGGGTCTCGGCGCGCTGCTGGTGCAGCGCATCGAGGGCGACTTTTTCAACGTCATGGGTCTGCCGGTGCTGCGTCTGTCCCGGATGCTGGGCGAATTCGGCAACCACTTTTTCGAGGAAAGCAAGGAGTCACTGTGAAACGATTTTTTGAGAAAAACGGCATCCTGATCCTCTTCATCGCCACGGTCATGGCGGTGACGCTCTGCGTCGTCAATTTTTTCAGCACCAACTCCTCGCCCCTGACGAATCTCGTCAACACCGTGCTGAATCCCATCCGCAACGCCTCCGCCTCGGTGGAGCAGTGGGCGGAGGACTGGCGCGACCGCTTTTCCAGCGTGGACGCCTATAAAGCGCGGATCAACGAGCTGGAGAAGGAGTTGGCGAAGACCCGGAAGGCGCTGCGTCAGGCGGAAAAGGACAGCGAGGAAAACGCCCTGCTGCGGGAGGTGCTGAATCTCCGCCCCCAGCAGGAGGACTATACCTATGAGCTGGCGGCGGTCATCGACGACAGCGAATCCAACTGGGAATCCACCCTGACCCTGAACCGCGGCGAAAAGCACGGCGTGGAGACCGGCGACGCAGTGATGACCGAGACCGGCTCCCTCGTGGGCGTGGTGACGGAGACGGGCAGCAGCTGGTGCAAGGTGCTGACGCTGCTGGACACGGAGTTCTCTCTCGGCGCGCGCATTTTCCGCACGAGCGAGGTCTGCGTGGCCGCGGGCGATTTCAGTCTGATGCCGGAGGGCAAGCTCAACGCCCGCTACATCGATCCCGCCTCTGCCGTCACCGTGGGCGACCTGATCGTCACCTCCGGCCTTGGCGAACACTATCCGGCGGGTCTCGTCATCGGCACGGTGGAGTCCCTGCAGATGGACGATTCCGGCCTGTCCCTCACCGCCGTTCTGACCCCCAGCGCCGCGCTGGAGACTCTGCGGCAGGTGCTCATCATCAAGGACTTCACGGTGGTGGACTGAGCCGCCCACGAAAGGAACCCCTATGGAAACAAGAGCCGACCTGATCTTCAAATGGAGCGTTTACAGCGCCATGGCTGCGCTGCTTCTGCTGGCGCAGCGCTTCCTGCCGGAGCTGCGCCTGTTCGGTGTGACCCTGTTCCTGCCCCCAGTGCTGGCGGCGCTGGTGGCCGCCTTCGAGCCGGGGCAGCAGGGCATCCTCTTTGCGGGCTGCTTCGGCCTGCTCTGCGACTGGGCCCTGCTGGGGCCCATCCCCTGCTTTTATCTTCTGAGCTTTGTGCTGATCGGCCTGCTCTCGCTGCTCATCAGCGGGCGCATCATCAGCGCAAAACTGATCCTGTCTCTCGCGGTCAGCGCGGCGGCCATCGTGCTGGGCGCGGCGCTGCAGCTGCTGATCCTGCTGTTTCGCGGCGGCGCGCCCTTCGGCGCGGTGCTCCTCACCTGCGGGCGGGAGCTGCTGCTGACCATGCCCTTCGTGGTGCCGCTGCATTTTCTGCTGACAGCGCTGCACCGCCGCCTGCATTTTTACAACTGATCCCTTCCCGTCCCGTTTCCCAGAAAGGAGCCCCCTCCCATGGATGCAAAGCTGTTTTCCCGCCGCCTCCTGGTCATCGGCCTGTTTTTCGCCGGGTGCCTGCTGTGCTACCTCGGCGTGCTGTTCGACGCGCAGGTGGTCCACGGCGCGGAGAATCTGGAAAAATCTGTATCGACCATCACCCGGTCTGAGACTGTTTCCGCCTCCCGCGGCATCGTCACCGACCGAAACGGCAAGTCACTTGTCTCCAATCAGCTGGTCTATACCCTGAGCTTCGACTCCTCCGCCTTCAGCGACAGTGTGGAGATGAACGAGGCCATTCTGCGCCTGCTGCGCCTGCTGGAGAGCTATGGCGTCAGCTGGGTGGACACGCTGCCCCTTGACGCGGCGGGGACGCACTACACGGTGGACACCCTCTCCCCCACCTATCTGAACCGCTTTTCCGAATACCTGCTGGATCGGAAGTTCATTGACGAGGCGCTGACGGAGGGATCCCCCGTGCCCGCCGGTCTCTCCGCCGCCCGCCTTCTGGCCGCCATGCGGAAGGATTTCAAGATCCCCGACGGCATGAGCGCCGAAGATGCGCGGAAGGTGCTGGGCGTCCGCTATGAGCTGGCGCTGCGCCGTCTCATCAATATGAACGACTATGTCATGACGGAGGAGCTGAGCGTGGAGCTCATCAGCGAGCTGAACGACGGCAACTATCTGGGCGCCAAGGTGGGCACCAGCTCCGTCCGCCGCTATGAAACCGACTATGCCGCCCATATCCTCGGCACCGTAGGCGTGATCTGGAAGGAAGAATACGCCGAGCTGAAGGAAAAGGGCTATTCCATGGACGCAGTGGTGGGCAAGAGCGGCGTGGAAAAGGCCTTTGAGGAATACCTCCACGGCAAGGACGGCAGGCGCATCATCACCACCAACGACGCCGGCAAGATCACCAGCGAGGTCTATACCAAGGAGCCGGAACCCGGCAGCACCGTGGCCCTGACCATCGACATCGACTTTCAGGCGCAGGTGGAGCAGATCCTTGCCGCCCACACCGAGGCCATCACGGAAGAGGATGGCATCGGCCGCGGCGCGGCGGCCGCCGTGGTGGGCGTGGGCACCGGCGAGGTGCTGGCTCTCGCGTCCTATCCCACCTATCAGCTCGCCACCTATCACGAGGATTACAGCGAGCTGAGCCAGCAGGAGGTCTCGCCCTACTATAACCGGGCCACCTCCGGCACCTATGCTCCCGGCTCCACCTTCAAGCCCATCACCGCCACGGCAGCGCTGGAAAACAACGTCATCACCACCAGGACCACCATCAAGGACGAGGGCATCTACAAATACTATGCCCCCTCCTATCAGCCCCGCTGCTGGGTGTTCCGCTATGGCCGCACCCATGGCAAGGTGAACGTCACCGCCGCCATCACGGAGAGCTGCAACTACTTCTTCTATGAGGTGGGCCGTCTCACCGGCATCTCCACCATCAGCGACTATGCCTCCCAGTTCGGTCTCGGCTCCTCCACCGGCATCGAGATCGGCGACGCCGCGGGCACCCTGGCCTCGCCCCTGACGGCGGAAAAGCTGGGCCAGGTCTGGTACGACGGTCAGACACTCGCCGCCGCCATCGGCCAGTCCTATACCGAAACGACGCCCCTGCAGCTGGCGAACTACATCGCCACGTTGGTGGGCGGCGGCGACCACTATGCCGCCCATCTGCTGAAAAGCGTGAAGAGCTATGATGGCTCCACCGTGGAGGAGGTCTATGACGAGGGTCCGCTGAACACCGTGCGCATCAGTGAGACCAATCTGAAGGCCATCATGGACGGTATGCACGATCTGACCACCACCGGCAGTCTGGCCGGTCAGTTTTCCGGCTGCGTTGTGGAGGCCGGCGCCAAGACCGGTACCGCCCAGATCGGCAGCGAAAAGACCAACAGCGTCTTTGTCTGCTACGCGCCCTACGACGATCCGGAGATTGCCATCGCCATCGTCATCGAAAAGGGCGGCAGCGGCTCCGCCTCCGCCCTGGCCGCGGTGGAGATGCTGAACGCCTATTTCTCCGATCCCCTGGCGGGGAACGCCGTCACCGGCGAAAACACTCTGCTTCCCTGAGGAGGAACCGCTCATGTCCCCTGCCTGTACCGCGGACAGGCCCCATCTGCCCGCTTACCATGCCCTGTTCGACCCCCGGGACGAACGCTGCAAGTCGCCCTTCGGCGCAGTGGCTCTCCGCGAGACTGTGACGCTGACCCTGCATCCCGGCGAGGCGGACGGCTTTGCCGCCGCCGAGCTGATCCTGCATCGGGAATTTTCCGGCACGGAGGAGACGCTGCCCCTTCTGCCCGCGCAGGAGTCGGGCCGCCCGGTGTTCACCCTCTCCTTCGCCGCCCCGGATGAGCCGGAGCTCTGCTGGTATCACTTCCGCCTGCGGTGGGCGGACGGCGGGACGCGGCTTTTTGACCGCGGCGGCTTTGTCAACAGCCGTGCGCTCCAGCCCTTCCAGCTGACGGTCTATCAAAAAAGCGAGACGCCCCGCTGGTTCGGCGAGGGGCCGTCGTACCAGATTTTCCCAGACCGTTTCCGCCGCAGCCGTCTGCCGGATCCTGCCGGCATGATCGGCGACCGTCTGGTACATCAGGATTGGGACGAGCCCGTGCGCTTTGCGCCCCGGGAGCAGGAGCCCCGGTGGTGCTATGACTTTTATGGCGGCGATCTGGCGGGCATCCGGGAGAAGCTGCCCTATCTCGCCTCCCTCTCCATCCGCACGGTGTATCTCTGCCCCATTTTCGAATCCAGCTCCAACCACCGCTACAACACCGCCGACTATCTCGCCATCGACCCCATGCTGGGCACGGAGGAGGATTTCCGCGCCCTCTGCCGGGAGGCCAGGGGCTACGGCATCCGCATCATGATCGACGGCGTGTTCAATCACAGCGGCCACGACAGCCGCTACTTCAACGCCTCCGGCTATTTCGACACCGTGGGCGCGGCCCAGTCGCAGGACTCCCCCTACTCCCCCTGGTATCATTTCAGCCATTGGCCGGATCAGTACGACAGCTGGTGGGGCATCTATTCCCTGCCCGCCGTGAACGAGCTGGACCCGGAGTATCTCCGCTTCATCGTCACAGATGAAAACTCTGTGGTACGGCGCTGGCTGCGGGCGGGCGCGTCCGCATGGCGGCTGGACGTGGCGGACGAGCTGCCGGACGAATTCATCCGTCAGATCCGCCGGGTCATGGAGGAGGAAGACCCCGACAGCTTCCTTATGGGCGAGGTCTGGGAGGATGGCAGCAACAAGATCGCCTACAGTCAGCGCCGCCGCTATCTGCTGGGCGACGAGCTCCACGGGCTCATGAGCTATCCCTTCCGCCGCGCGGCGCTGAACTATCTCCGGGGCGGCGACGCCGCCGCCTTCTACGAAGATATGGAGACCATCCGCGAGAACTATCCCCCCGACGCCTTCTATTCCGCCATGAACTTCCTCTCCACCCACGATACGCCCCGGATGCTGACGCTGCTGGGCGTACCGGAGAGCGGCGTTCCGCAGGACAAGGCGCAGCGCGCGGCGTATCGTCTCTCTCCCGGTGCGCGGGCGCAGGCCGAGCAGCGCCTGCGGCTGGGCGCCATGCTGCTGTACTGCTTCCCCGGCTCTCCCCTTCTCTATTACGGGGACGAGGCCGGCATGGAGGGTCTGGAGGATCCCTTCAACCGCGGGCCCTATCCCTGGGGCAGCGAGGATGCGGCGCTGATCGCCTTCCATCAGGCGCTCGGCCGGCTGCGGGCGGAACGTCCCGCTGTGCAGCGGGGCGACCCCCGCGATCTCTACGGCAAGGGCGGCGGCCTTGCCGTCTCCCGCACGCAGGACGGCGAGACCACCCTTCTTGCCCTGAACGCCGGGACTGCTCCCCTCTCCATGGAGCTCCCCTGGGCGGGACGCATGGCGAAGGATGCCCTGCAGGGCCAGCAGTTCCATGTGCCGGACGGACGGCTGCGCATCACGCTGCCTCCCCTCTCCGGTCTGCTCCTGATCTGAACGGTGTTTCACGTGAAACAGCGCAGCTGCGGCTGCGCTGTTTTTCTTTGCGTCTGCCTCCGAAACGGCTCTCTCCCCTGCTTCCGGCAGACAGTGTGCATTTGCCGCGCCGGAATGCTCCCGCCCCTCTGTTTCACGTGAAACAGAGGAAACGGCTCTGCCGTTTCCAACTTTTTTGCCGGTTTTGCCGCGAATCTGCGCTTTCACCTTGAAAAACCGCCCGCTGCTGTGCTATACTCTGTTTAATATGGGACTCCGGCGGCGGTCTTGCCGCTCTCCGTGGAAAGGAAGTGCTTTTTTGGCTAAGATCATCGCCATTGTGAACCAGAAGGGCGGCGTGGGAAAGACCACCACCTGTGTGAATCTCGCCGCCGCGGTGCAGGAAAAGGGGAAAAGGGTGCTGCTGTGCGACTTTGACCCTCAGGCCAACTCCACCTCCGGCATGGGCGTGGACAAGACCACCTCTCTCGGCGTGTACGACGTGCTGATCAACGGCACCCCGCCGGAGAAGTCCGTGGTGCACACCCGCTATGCCGACGTGCTGCCCAGCTCCAAGGCGCTGGCCGGCGCCGGCATCGAAATGACCGGCATGGAGCAGCGGGAATTCCTGCTGAAAAACGCGCTCACCGTCCTCTCCCCTTCCTATGACTACATTTTCATCGACTGCCCGCCCTCGCTGGAGCTGCTGACGCTGAACGCCCTCTGTGCGGCGGACAGCATCCTCGTTCCCGTGCAGGGGGAATACTACGCGCTGGAGGGGCTCAGCGACCTGATGAACACCGTGCGCATCGTGCGCCGCTCGCTGAATCCCGGCCTGACGCTGGAGGGCGTGCTGCTGACCATGTTCGACAGCCGCACTAATCTCGCCATGCAGGTGGCAGAGGAGGTCAAGCGCTACTTCCCCGGCAAGGTATATGGCACCGTCATCCCGCGGAACGTGCGCCTGTCCGAGGCTCCCAGCCACGGCAAGCCCATCTCCGCCTACGACCGCTCCTCGAGAGGAGCGGAGGCCTATCTGCTGCTGGCCGAGGAATTCCTGCGGGCCAACAACGACCGGGCATAATAAGGAGGAACCACATGGCAAATCAGAATAAGGGCCTGGGCCGCGGTCTCGGTGCGCTGCTGGGCGATGCAGCGCTGGAGAACAGCGCCCCCGATTCCGTCCTGACCCTTCCCATTTCCCAGATCGAGACCTGCGCGTCTCAGCCCCGCAAGCGCTTCAACGAGGAGGCACTGGCTGATCTGGCCGACTCCATCCGCGAGCACGGCATCATCCAGCCCATCACCGTGCGGCGTCTTGCCAGCGGCTATCATCAGATCATCGCCGGCGAGCGCCGCTGGCGCGCCGCCCGCATGGCGGGTCTCAGCGAGGTGCCCGTGGTGGTCATCGAGGCCGACGACCGCAAGGCCATGGAGCTGGCCATGATCGAGAACCTGCAGCGCGAGGATCTGAACCCCATGGAAGAGGCCGAGGGTTATCGCGCCCTGATGGAGAATTACTCTCTGACGCAGGAGGAGGCCGCCGCCCGCGTGGGCAAGAGCCGCAGCGCCGTTGCCAACTGCATGCGTCTGCTGAACCTCTCCCCCGCTGTGCGCAAGCTGGTGGAGGAGGGCCGTCTCTCCGGCGGTCACGCCCGGACGCTGCTCCCCCTCCCTGCCGCGCTGCAGGAAAAGACGGCGGAGAGCGTGCTGGCCGGCGACCTCAGCGTCCGTCAGACCGAGACGCTGGTGAAGAAGCTGCTGGAGAAAAAGCCGGAAAAGCCCGCCGACGATCCCCTGACCGTAAACTACACCGAGGCCGCAGCCCAGGATCTCAGCGAGCATCTGGGCCGCAGCTGCCGCATCGTCAACGGCCGCAAGAAGGGCCGTCTGGAGATCGAATATTACGGCGTGGACGATCTGAACGATCTGCTGGACGCCCTGCACACCCTGCGAAGCAAGACCGGAGGCAAAAAATGAGCGAAGAAAAGAACATTGAAAATACCGCGGCCGCCGGCGGATCCGGCGGCCCCACCACCCGCAGCGGCAAGCCGCAGAAGCCCGTCTATGTCTACCTCATCGCCCTGTTCGCCGTGGCGCTGCTGCTGATGGGGCTCTCCTTTCTGATGAGCCACCGCAGCAATCAGCAGGTCATCGGCCACCTGAAGGAGAACGACAGCACCCTGCAGCTGCTGCAGGAGGCGGAGGAACGCAACAGCGAGCTCTCCCGCCGCATCGAGGAGCTGGAGGACGAGCTCAGCGAAAAGAACCAGACCATTTTTGATCTGCAGCAGGAGCTGTATGATCTGCGTCTGGAAAAGGCCATCCACGAAAACGCCGACCCCGCGGACTAAAGTCTGTTTCACGTGAAACAGACTTCCCCGGCGGAACAGAAACCTGAAATTTTCTCGAAAAGGAGATTCCCTATATGATCGATATGAAATTCCTCCGCGACCATCCCGATGAGGTCCGTGAGAACATCCGCAAGAAGTTCCAGGATGCCAAGCTCCCCCTGGTGGACGAGGTGCTGGAGCTGGATCGCAAGCACCGCGCCGCCATTCAGGAGGCCAGCGAGCTCCGCGCCAGCCGCAACACCCTGAGCAAGCAGGTGGGCATGCTCATGGGTCAGGCCAAGAAGGATCCCGGCAAGCTGGAAGAGGCCGAAGCTGTGAAGGCTCAGGTCAAGGCCAACGCCGAGCGCCTGGCCGAGCTGGAGGTGCTGGAGGATCAGTATGCCGCCGAGATCCGCAGCCGCATGCTGCTGATCCCAAACATCATCGACCCCTCCGTGCCCATCGGCCCGGACGACAGCGCCAACGTGGAGGTGGAGCGCTTCGGCGAGCCCGTGACCCCCGACTTCCCCATCCCCTATCACACTGAGATCATGGAGCGTTTTGACGGCGTTGACATGGACGCGGCGGGCCGCGTCTCCGGCAGCGGCTTTTATTATCTGCTGGGCGACATCGCCCGTCTGCACGAGGCCGTGCTGGCCTATGCCCGGGACTTCATGATCGACAAGGGCTTTACCTACTGCATCCCCCCCTTCATGATCCACGGCAACGTGGTGGAGGGCGTCATGAGCCAGAACGATATGGACGCCATGATGTACAAGGTGGAGGGCGAAGATCTCTACCTCATCGGCACCAGCGAACACTCCATGATCGGCCGCTACATCGACCAGATCATCCCCGAGAGCAAGCTGCCCCAGACCCTCACCTCCTACTCCCCCTGCTTCCGCAAGGAAAAGGGCTCCCACGGCATCGAGGAGCGCGGCGTGTACCGCATCCACCAGTTCGAAAAGCAGGAGATGATCGTGGTCTGCAAGCCCGCGGAATCCATGGACTGGTATGAAAAGATGTGGCGCTGGAGCGTGGAGCTGTTCCGTTCGCTGGACATTCCCGTGCGCCAGCTGGAGTGCTGCTCCGGCGACCTGGCCGACCTGAAGGTCAAGAGCTGCGACATCGAGGCCTGGTCTCCCCGCCAGCAGAAGTATTTTGAGGTCTGCTCCTGCTCCAATCTGGGCGATGCCCAGGCGCGCCGCCTGAAGATGCGCGTGAAGGGCGAGGACGGCAAGATGTATCTGCCCCACACCCTGAACAACACCGTGGTGGCGCCGCCCCGCATGCTCATCGCCTTCCTGGAGAACAATCTGCAGGCCGACGGCTCCGTCCGCGTCCCCGCCGTCCTGCGCCCCTACATGGGCGGAAAGGAAGTTCTCATTCCGAAGGAGTAAACCGCCGTTCCTGCCGCGAATTTGAATACAGTTCGTAATATTTCAAAGGAATTATACCATATGAAAAAGTTTTTTGAGGAATTTAAGACCTTTGCCATGCGCGGCAACGTGATCGACATGGCCGTTGGCGTTGTCATCGGCGGTGCCTTCGGCAAGATCACCACCTCGCTCGTCAACGACATCATCATGCCCCTGATCTCCATGATCACGGGGGGCGTGGACTTCTCCGCCTGGAAATGGGTGCTGAAGGAGGCCGTGCTGGAGCCGGACGAGACCGGTGCGCTGGTGGAGACGCTGCCGGAGGTGGCGGTGAATTTCGGCAGCACCATCGCCGTGATCCTGGACTTCCTCATCATCGCCTTTGCCATCTTCTGCATGCTGAAGGTGCTGAACGGTCTGAAAAAGAAGAAGGCGGAGGAACCCGCCGCGCCGCCTGAGCCCTCGGCGGAGGAAAAGCTGCTGGCCGAGATCCGCGACCTTCTGAAGGAGCAGCAGAAATGATGGAGCAGCTGCTGAAGGAGGGTCTGAGCCAGTGGGAGCTCCCCACAGAGGATACCGCGGCCCTCTGCCATTTCTCCCGGCTGCTGCTGGAGAAGAACAAGGTCATGAACCTCACCGCCATCACGGAGGAGCGGGACGTAGCCGCGCTCCATCTGCTGGACAGTGTATCCCTGCTGCGGATCGCGGACTTTTCCGGCAAGCGCGTGGTGGACGTGGGCACCGGGGCAGGCTTTCCCGGCATGCCTCTGCGGCTCGTGAAGCACGATTTTTCCCTGACCCTGCTGGACAGTCTCGGCAAGCGCATCGACTTTCTGAAGGACTGCTGCGCCGAGCTGGGGCTGACGGACGTGCGCTGCGTCCACGCCCGGGCGGAGGAATTTGCCGCCGCCGAGCGGGAAAGCTATGATATCGCCGTGTCCCGGGCCGTCGCCAATCTCAGTGTGCTGGCGGAGCTGGCGCTGCCTCTCGTGAAGGTGGGCGGGCAGTTCCTCGCCATGAAGAGCGTAGAGTCCGACGAGGAGATCGCCGCGGCAAAAAAGGCGGTGGCCACCCTCGGCGGCCAGATCGCCCGGCAGATCGACTACCGCATTCCCGGCACGGAGGTGACGCACCGCGTGGTGGTGATCGACAAGGTCTCCCCCACCCCGGCGAAATATCCCCGGGCCTTTGCCAAGATCAAGAAACAGCCGCTCTGATGCGGCGGAAGGGAGCGCCATATGGGACAGACCATCGCCTTTGTCTCCGGCAAGGGAGGAACGGGCAAGACCTCGCTGACGGCGGGAGTCGGCTCCGCGCTGGCGCTCATGGGCAAGCGGGTGCTCTGCATCGACTGCGACGTGGGGCTCAGGAACCTGGACCTCTCGCTGGGTCTCAGCGACCGGGCGCTGATGGATTTTTCCGACGTGATCGCCGGCCGGTGCAGCTTTGAGCATGCCGCCGTGCAGCACCCGGAGCTGAAGGATCTCTATCTGCTCACCGCGCCGCTGCGCCTGCGCGAGGGCGAGATCACGGCGGAGCAGATGAAGAAATTTCTCACCGCGGCGGCCAGCGTGTTTGATTACTGTCTGCTGGATGCCCCGGCGGGACTGGGTCTGGGCTTTGAGCTGGCCGTGGCCGGGGCCGACCGGGCGGTGGTGGTGGCGAACACCGACGCCTCCTCCCTGCGGGACGCGCAGCATACGGTGAGCCTCCTCTCCCGCTTCCCCAATGGCAAGCTGCATCTGGTGGTGAACCGGGTGCGGAAGTCCCTGCTGAAGACCCTGCACACCACCATCGACGACGCCATGGACGCAGCGGGTCTGCCGCTTCTCGGCGTGGTGCCGGAGGATGAGCTGATGATCGTGGCGCTGAACCGCGGTGTCCCGCTGCTGCTCACCGGCGACCGCTGCGCGGCCGTTGCCTACCGCAACATCGCCCGCCGCATCGACGGCCAGCGCGTCCCCCTGATGAAGATCAAATAAACCTTCCATACACACCAAAGAAAACCAAGCCAAACAGAAAAAGGAGCTGAATTCATGAACATTGCGCTCATGTCCCACGACAACAAGAAGGAGCTGATGGTGCAGTTCTGCACGGCCTATGCCGGCATCCTCTCCAAGCACACGCTCTGCGCCACCGCCACCACCGGCGCCATGGTGGCCGAGGCCACCGGCCTGCAGATCCACCGCTTCCTCAGCTATACCCACGGCGGCAGCCAGCAGATCGGCGCGCGCATCTCCTATAACGAGATCGATCTGGTCATCTTCCTCTGCGACCCGGGCAACCCCACCGCGGGCGAGGACATCGCCTATATCTCCAAGCTCTGCGACCGCAACAACGTGCCCTATGCCTCCAATCTGGCCACGGCTGAGATGCTGATCCTGGGTCTGAACCGGGGCGACCTTGACTGGCGCAACATCCTCTATCCCAAGCGCGCGCCCTTCACCGCGTAAACGATTGACATTTTTTGCGGAAAAACTTATAATAGCATGAGCTGTTCCGGCCCGCCGGAGCAGCCACCGCGTTGACGCCGCAGGAGTACCCTCCGCGCCGCCCCGCCAGAGAAGGACGCCGTCAGGCTGGAAGCGTCCGGGGATGGGAGCGCAGGGGAAGACAGCGGCCGAGCGGGGCCGGAAACGGTCACGGTGTGCCCTCCCGTAACAGAGGGCGAAAGGGGGGCTTTTGCGCCTGCGCAGCCCCTGAATTTGGGTGGCACCACGAAGCGAACGCGCTATCGTCCCATTTTTGCAGCGTCTTTTTGCAAAAAAGGGAGGGCAGCGCGTTTTCTCGTCCCCCCGACACAACGAATCACAGCTGAAAGGAACAGAAACCATATGGAACGCATCAGACCTCACACGCTCTCCGGCTTTATGGAGCTGCTGCCCGCGCCCCAGACCCAGATGGAGCGCATCATGGCCGTTCTGCGCCGGAACTATGCAAGCTTCGGCTTCACGCCGCTGGACACCCCCGCCATCGAGAGCAGCGACGTACTGCTGGCCAAGGGCGGCGGCGAAACGGAAAAGCAGATCTACCGTTTTCAGAAGGGCGACAGCGATCTGGCGCTGCGCTTTGACCTGACGGTGCCTCTCGCAAAGTATGTGGCGCTGCACTATGCAGAGCTGGCCTTCCCCTTCCGCCGCTATCAGATCGGCAAGGTCTATCGCGGTGAGCGCGCCCAGCGCGGCCGCTTCCGCGAGTTTTATCAGGCGGACATCGACATCATCGGCGACGGCAAGCTGGACATTCTGAACGAGGCGGAGATCCCCAGCATCATCTATCGCACCTTCCGCGACCTGGGCCTCACCCGCTTCCAGATCCGCGTGAACAACCGAAAGCTCCTCACCGGCTTCTATGCCATGCAGGGTCTGGTGGAAAAGTCCGGCGACATCATGCGCACCGTGGACAAGCTGGACAAGATCGGCGCAGAAAAGGTAAAGACGCTCCTCATGGACGAGGAGATCGGTCTCAGCGAGAGCGAGGCCGGCGAGATCCTGCGCTTCATCGCCATCACCGGCAGCAACAGCGAGGTGCTTGCCGCGCTCGAGGGCTATCGCGGCCGGAACGAGATCTTCGACGCAGGTCTTGACGAGCTCATGGCCGTGACGAAATATCTGGCCGCCTTCGGCGTGCCGGAGGAGAATTTCGCCGTGGATCTCACCATCGCCCGCGGTCTTGACTACTATACCGGCACGGTGTACGAGACGACGCTGCTGGATCACCCGGAGATCGGCTCCGTCTGCTCCGGCGGCCGGTACGACAATCTGGCGGAGTACTATACGGACAAGCAGCTCCCCGGTGTCGGCATCTCCATCGGCCTGACCCGCCTGTTCTATGTTCTCAGCGAGCAGGGTCTCATCAACGACGCGCTGAACAGCGCCCCCTGCGACGTGCTGGTGCTGCCCATGACCGAGGATATGGGCGCGGTCATCGCCACGGCCACCGCCTTCCGCGACGCCGGCCTCCGCGTCCAGCTCTACAGCGAGCAGAAGAAGTTCAAGCAGAAGATGAACTACGCGGACAAGCTGGGCGTCCCCTTCGTGCTGATCCTGGGCGACAACGAGATCGCCGCCGGCACCGTGGGCTGCAAGGACATGGTCAGCGGCGAGCAGATCACCGTCTCCCCCGACGAGGCCATCGCCCACATCAAGGCGGCCCTGGCGCAGCGGGACAGCGGCGCCATCATTCTGGAAAAGTGATTCCGGATCGTAATATCGACACCAGTTTATACTGTTAATGATCATTTTTATCATAAAAAGGAGAGCAACACTATGATGCAGAACCGCACCCATACCTGCGGCGCGCTGCGCCTTGCC
>CAYPWQ010000006.1:0-18815 GCA_964414495.1 uncultured Oscillospiraceae bacterium | reverse complement strand
GTCGCGGCCCTGGGTGGCGGAGCCGCCGGCGGAGTCGCCCTCGACGATGTAGATCTCGGTGAGGGCCGGGTCGCGCTCGTTGCAGTCGCGGAGCTTATCCGGCATCTGACCGGATTCAAGGCCGGTCTTGCGGCGGACAGACTCTCTTGCCTTGCGGGCAGCCTCTCTTGCGCGGGAGGCGGTCATGGCTTTGTCCAGGATCATGCGGCCCACCTGGGGATTCTCCTCCAGATAGGTCTCCAGCTTTTCGCTGACGATGGCGTCCACCAGGGTGCGCATGCTGGCATTGCCCAGCTTGGCCTTGGTCTGGCCCTCGAACTGGGCCTCCGTCAGCTTCACGCTGATGACGGCGGTGATGCCCTCGCGCACGTCGTCGCCGGAGAGCTTGTCGTCGTTCTTCAGGATGCCCACCTTGGTGCCGTAATTGTTCAGCGCGCGGGTCAGCGCCGCCTTGAAGCCCGTCTCGTGCATACCGCCCTCGGGGGTATGGATGTTGTTGGCAAAGGAAACAATGTTGTCCTGATAGCCGTCGTTATACTGCAGGGCGATCTCCGCCATGGAGTCCCCCTTGCTGCCGCTCATGTAGATCACGTCCTCGTGGACGGCGGTCTTGTTGCGGTTGATATAGGAGACGTATTCCCGGATGCCGCCGGCATAGTGCATCTCCTCAAAGCGCTCCTTCTCCGGCTTGTCGGCGGAGGAGAGGCGATCATCCCGGATGCTGATGCGCAGGCCCGCGTTCAGGAAGGCCTGCTCCCGCATGCGGGTGTGCAGGATCTCGTAATCATAGACGATGCTGTCAAACATCTCCCGGTCGGGCAGGAAGGTGACGGTGGTGCCGGTGCGGTCGGTCTCGCCCACGATGTGCATCTCGTCCACGATGTGGCCCCGGGCAAACTTCATCTCGTGGATCTTGCCCTCCTTGTGAACCTGCACCACCAGCCACTCGCTCAGGGCGTTCACTACGGACGCGCCCACGCCGTGCAGACCGCCGGAGACCTTGTAGCCCCCGCCGCCGAACTTGCCGCCTGCGTGCAGCACGGTGAACACGACCTCAAGGGCGGGGCGGCCGGTCTGGGGCTGAATGTCCACGGGGATGCCGCGGCCATTGTCCGCCACGGTGATGCTGTTGCCCTCGTTGATGGTCACGGTGATCTGATCGCAGTAGCCGGCCAGCGCCTCGTCGATGGAGTTGTCCACGATCTCATACACCAGATGGTGCAGACCACTGGACGAGGTGGAGCCGATGTACATGCCGGGGCGCTTGCGGACGGCCTCCAGACCCTCCAGCACCTGGATCTCGGCGCCGCCGTATTCCGGCTCCTGCTGCTTCAGATTTTCCAAATCAGACATGGGTATTCTCCTCCTTCTCCCTGCCGCGAAGGCCCTTGCAGTGGGGCCCCGGCAGACGGAAATCGCGTATCCGCCGAAAACGGCGGTTTTTACCTGTTTCAGCTGCCGCGCCGCGGCAGACAAATTCTTTCTTATTCGCTCAGCGGCCCCTGCTCCACGCGCTTTAACAGCGTCTGGGACGAGAGCTGCGAGAGATAGACGATCTGGGGATGATAGGGATGATCCGCCACCACAAAGGAGCGGGGGATATCGTCGCAGACACTGATGACCACACTCTGCTCCTCCGCGCTGCGGAGAAATTCCCGCGTCCATTTGCTGTCGGAGGCATTGTCCAGATCGAATATGCCAATGATCTCGTCATAGGGGATCATGACGCTCTGGCCCAGATGGAGATACATTTCTCTTCTCCCTTCTCAGAGGGCGCGGCCGCCCGCAATGTGGAACACCTGCCCCTGCAATACTGCGCCCAGACGGTCATCCTCGCAGCAGGTGATGAACACCTGCCCGCCGCTGATGCGGCTGAGCACAAATTCCTGCCGCCGCTGATCCAGCTCGCTCAGCACATCGTCCAGCAGCAGCACCGGCATCTCGCCCAGCGTCTCGCCCATGATCTCCCGTTCGGCCAGCTTCAGCGCCAGCGCAGCGGTGCGGGTCTGCCCCTGCGAGCCGAAGCTGCGGGCAAGATTCCCGTTGATCTCGATGACAAGATCATCCTTGTGCGGGCCGGAGAGACAAAGCCGGGATGCCAGCTCCGCCCGCTCGTGGGCCGCCTGATGCTCTTTCAGTCTTTCGTACAGCACGGCGGGAGCGGCAAAGGGATCGTCGATATTGCTCACGGTCTCGTATCGCAGCGTCAGTGCTTCCCGTCCGCCGGAGCAGTCCCCATGGACGGCAGCCGCGTATTTTCCAAGACTTTCGCAGTACCGCGCCCGGTAATGGATGATGAGCGCGCCGCAGCGGGCCAGGGCGTCGTTGAATTCCGGCAGGGTCTTCAGAAAATCCGGCCGCTCCTCGCTGTCCCGCAGGATGCGGGTCTTGTGCTCGTAAAGCCTGTGGTATTCGCCCACCGCCTCGTCATAGCGGGGCAGCAGCTGACGCAGCCCCTCATCCAGAAAACGACGCCGCGCCGCGGCCCCTTCCCGGATCAGAAGCAGATCGTCCGGGCAGAAATAGACCGTGCTCAGAATACCGGAGAGCTCCGATGCCTTTTTCACCGGCACCCGGTTCACGCTGATCTTCCGCCGCTTGCCCGCGCCAAAGCCCAACTCCAGCCGGAAATCCCTTTCCCGGGAAAAGACCTCGCCGCAGAGCTTTGCCTCCGCCGCGCCGAAGCGCAGCAGCTCGCGTTCACTGCGGGCCCGGGGCGAACGCCCGCTGGAGAGCACGCTCACTGCCTCCAGCAGATTGGTCTTGCCCTGGGCATTCTCGCCGTATATCACGTTGCAGAGGGGGTGAAAGGACAGGGCCGCGCTCTCGTAATTTCTGAAATTCTGCAGCTCCAGACGGTCAATCCGCATAGGTGACTGTCAGTGTCTGACCCTGAAACGCCACGGTGTCGCCGGGGCGGATCTTCTTGCCGCGCATGGTGCAGGTTTCGCCGTTTACCAGCACCTCGCCCTCCTGAATGACGAGCTTCGCTTCGCCGCCGGTAGAAACGAGACTGGCAAATTTCAGCAGATCCTGCAGCTTGATAAATTCGGTATGGATCGTAATGGTCTCCATGTTGTTCTCCTTACTGTGCCTTCAGCCGCACCGGCAGCACCATGTAAAGGAAGTTCTCCTCGCCCTCGGTGGGCACGATGATGCAGGGGGAAATGCCGGTGTTCAGCTCGATCTTCACGGTGTCGGCGGGGGCATAGCGCAGAGCTTCCATGAGATAGCGGTTGTTGAAGCCGATCTCCAGTCCCTGACCGTCGCCATTGATGGGGCAGACGTCACTGGCATCGCCGCTGGCGGTGCGGGCGCTGAGCTTCACGCTGCCGTTATCAAATACGCAGCGCACAGGGCTCTTCAGCTTTTCGCTGATGACCACGCTCACGCGGTCGATGCTGCTCATGAGCTCCCTGGTCTCCACCTCCACGGTGATGGGGTTTTTCCGGGGGATGGCATTGCGGTAATCGAGGAACTCGCCCTCCAAACGGCGGCAGATGAGCTGCGTGTCGCCCACCTCAAAGAGAATGTGCCGCTGACCCAGAATGATGGATGCCAGCTCCTCCGTGTCGGCGCAGATCTTTTCGACTTCGTTCAGGGCGCTGCCCGGCGCGACGAAGGAAAATTCACCGCCTGCCATGTGCTCCAGCTTTTCCCGGCGCAGCGCCAGACGGAAGCCATCCACGGACACCATGGTCAGGCCCGTGTCGTCGATCTCGAAGAGGGAGCCGGTGTGGATGGGGCGGCTCTCGTTGGTGCTGACGGCAAAGGCGGTCTCGCCGATCATGGCGCGCAGCAGATTCTGCGCCAGAGAGACGGAATTCTGATTGTCCACCTCCGGCAGCTCAGGAAAGTCTGCGGCGGAGAGGCCGGGGATCTCGAAGCTGGCATCGCCGCAGACCAGCTTCACCACGTATTTTTCATCGGCGGTGACGCTGATCACATCGTCCGGCATGCGGCGGACGATCTCGCCGAAGAGACGGGCATTCAGCACCAGCTCGCCGCGCTGGGTCACGTCCGCCTCCAGATGGGTGCGGATGCCGGTATTCATATTGTAGCCGGAAACGGTGAGACCATCGCCCGCCTCCAGCAGGATGCCTTCCAGCGCGGGGATGGAGCTCTTGGCGGCCACAGCGCGGGAGGCGGTGGAGATGGAGCTCTGCAGCAGGGCCTTTTCGCAGGAAAACTGCATCAGAATGTTCATGCGTGTTCCTCACTTTCTCTTTTTCAAAAACAGGAATGGAGCGCGGAAGAAAAGCATATACTTTTCTTTTTTGTGTTAGTAGCGGTTGAAGCTGTGGAATGTGGAAAGACGGCGGAAACCCTTGCTGTTATGCAAAAAAACTCATCCACAGCATTTCCACCGGCTTTCGCCGGTTTCCACAGCGCATTTCTCGGCGGGAAAAAGGTTTTATCTTCTCGCTGTGGATTCCACAGGAAATGTGGAAAACGCTCAGCGCTGGGAATTGATGTTGGTGGTGATCTCCTTCACGATCTCGGCGAAGGCGGGATCCTTCTTGAGCAGGGCCGCCACCTTGTCGCGGGAGTGCATCACCGTGGTATGGTCGCGGCCAAACTCCACGCCGATGTCCGTGAGCGAGAGGTTCGTCATGTGGTTGATGAGGTACATGGCCACCTGCCGGGCGTTGGCGATGTGAGAGCTCTTGGAGCGGCCGCGGATGACGGATTCCTCGAGGTTGAAGTACCGGCAGCACTCGGCGATGATGGAGGCAGGGGTGGGGATGAACTCGTTGTTCCGCTTCAGAATGTCCTGGAAGGCGCGGTTCACGGTGTTCTCGTCCAGATCCTTGCCTTCCAGATCCCGATAGGCCAGGATCTTGTTGATGGAGCCCTCCAGCTGGCGGACGTTGGCCGTCACGTTTTCCGCGATGTAGACCGCGAGCTTCTCATCCAGCATCGTGCCCCGCATGGCGGCCTTGTTCTTCACGATGGCAAGGCGGGTCTCGAAGTCGGGGGGCTGCACGTCGGCCAGCATGCCCCACTCAAAGCGGGTCTGCAGACGGTTGCTGAGCTTGGTCATCTCGGCAGGGGGCCGGTCGGAGGTCAGCACGATCTGCTTCTTCGACTCGTACAGCGCGTTGAAGGTATGGAAAAATTCCTCCTCCGTCTGGAGCTTGCCCGCGATGAACTGCACGTCGTCCATCAGAAGGAGATCGGCCTTACGGTATTTTTCCTTGAATGCGGCGGTGGTGCCGGACTGAATGGCCTGTACCAGCTCGGTGGTGAAATCGTCGCCCTTGATATAGACGATGCGGCTGTTGGGATCCCGCTTGCGGATCTCGTGGGCGATGGCATAGATCAGGTGGGTCTTGCCAAGGCCGCTGTCGCCATAGATCAGAAGGGGATTGTATCGTTGGGCCGGGGCCTCGGCCACAGCCTTGGCCGCTGCGTGGGCCAGCTTGTTGCTGCCGCCCACCACGAAGGTGTCGAAGGTGAACTCGCCGCTCTCCAGCAGGGAGGTGGGCTTTTTCTCCGGCTCCTTGCCGTAATTCTGAAATTCCTCGTGGCTGAGCATCCGGACGCCCATATCATAGGAAAACAGATCCTTCAGCGCGGCGCGGATGTTTTTGAAAAACAGATCCTCCACATACTGCCGCTGAAAATCGCTGCTGCAATAGAGCAGGAACACGGAATCCTTCAGATCCACGGGCTGCACTTCGCTGAACCAGGTGTTGATGGTGGTCTCGGAGATCCCGTTTTCCCGCAGGTTTTTCAGGACCATTTCCCAGATATCGTGAATGGAATTCAAGCGCTTTTCTCTCCTTTCTCATCTACGGAACGCAGATTTCCATGTGGTGAAGTCAAAACGGTACTAATATAAAATAAGTATACCAAATCCAGGCCGAAAGAACAACAGGAAAAGGGGAAAAAACCGCTGCGGGAGCAGAAAAATTTTGACCGGCTGCGCCGACTTTTTCTCCAAAAAGCACAAGATTTTGTGGTTTCGCTCCGGATAATCCCAAAAGAGCGCAAAATGCTGTGTTTCCATGGAAAAAACGAAGTTTTGGTTGACAGAACGGGCGGTTTTCTGTATAATAGCATCTGCGCCGTTTTGTGGCGGCGCATTCGTTATGTCCACTGCGCGGCGTGAAAAGCGCCGTGTCGAGTAGAGCGGGAGAGGTTTTTTCCCGTCCATATTAATGAGGAGGTGTCACTATGTTCCGTACCTATCAGCCCAAGAAGCGTCAGCGTCAGAAGGTCCACGGCTTCCGCAAGAGAATGGCTACCGCCAATGGCCGCAAGGTTCTGGCCCGCCGCCGTGCCAAGGGCCGCAAAGTCCTGTCTTACTAATAAGACACGGAAACCAAGTGCGCCGTAAAAAACCAACAGCAGAAAAGCCATGATTCCAGGGACGGAAGATGAAAACCTCATCTCTCGTCCCTTGAAGTGCATCAGCAGCAGTTTCCGCCAGGAGAGGGAGAAGGGTCTTGAAGGAAGTCACAACAGTCAAAAAGAACCATGAGTTCCGCCGGATGTACCAGAAGGGCAAGTCCTCGGTGAACTCCTATCTCGTTCTCTATATCCGGCCCAACCGTCTGGGACACAACCGACTGGGGCTCACCGTGTCGGCCAAGCTGGGCAAGGCCGTGGTGCGCAACCGGATCCGCCGCCGTCTGCGCGAAGTGTGGCGGCTGAACGATCCGCAGCTCCGTCAGGGCTACGATATGATCGTGGTGGCCCGTGGCCGCGCCGTCCGGGCGAGCTATCAGGAGCTGGACCGTGCCTATCGCAAGGCCGCGGCGGAGCTGAAGCTCATGGAGAAAAAGGCATGAAACGACTGCTGCTGGCGCTGATCCGCTTTTACCGCAGAGGGATCTCTCCCCTGCGGCCGCCCTGCTGCATTTTTGTCCCCACCTGCTCGCAGTATGCCATGGAGGCCATCGAGAAGTACGGGGCCTTAAAAGGCGGATGGCTGACGGTGAAGCGGCTTTTGCGGTGCAACCCCTTCCATAAGGGAGGGTACGACCCTGTTCCCTGAGGGGGAACCATTCTAAAGAATCACGGAGGAGAACAGAATGTTTTCCACACTCGGATACCTGATTTGTATCCCCTTCGCGGCCCTTCTGCGTCTGTTCTATAACTTCACGCAGTCCTATGGCCTGTCCCTCATCTTCTTCACCCTGATCGTGAAGCTCATCATGCTGCCCTTCCAGCTGAAGAGCAAGAAGAGCATGGTGCGCATGAACCGCCTGCAGCCCAAGATGCAGGAGCTCCAGAAGATGTACGCCAAGAACCCCACCAAGCAGAACGAGGAGATCCAGAAGCTCTATCAGGAGGCCGGTGTCAGCCCCATGGGCGGCTGCCTCTGGAGCTTCCTGCCCATCTTCATCATCATCCCGCTGTACAGCATCATCCGCATGCCCATCACCCGCTTCATGATGCTGGCAGAGGATGTGCTGACCCAGGCCAAGGATGCTCTGACCGCCGCGGGCGTGGAGCTCGTCATGCAGGAGGGCAGCAAGAGCGCCTATGCCCAGATCGAGCTGGTGGAGAAGATCAGCTCCAACCTGCCCGAGTTCGCCGAGAAGGTGGAGGGCTGGATCAATATCAATTTCAATTTCCTTGGCATGAATCTGGCCTCCAACGCCTCCGACGCCTTCAAGCTGCTGCGCGCCGGTGATTTC
Organism: uncultured Oscillospiraceae bacterium; assembly: GCA_964414495.1. GTDB lineage: Bacteria > Bacillota > Clostridia > Oscillospirales > Oscillospiraceae > RGIG5472. The sequence goes on along the minus strand of CAYPWQ010000006.1, from coordinate 11,166 downwards.
AGCTGGGGCGTCATCGCCCTGCTGCTTCTGCCCATCCTCTGCGCGGGTCTGTCCTTTGTGCAGTCCCTGGTCAGCATGAAGGGTCAGCCTGCCAACGGCAGCATGAAGTCCATGCTCGTCATGATGCCCCTGATGTCCCTCTGGATCTGCTGGTCCTTCCCCGCCGCCATGGGTATCTACTGGCTGGCCCAGTCCGTGTTCTCCGCCGTGCAGGAGAGCGTCTTCGGCAAGTATTACACGAAGAAGCTGGAGGAAGAGGAGAAGGAGCGCGAGGAAAAGCGCGAGGCTGCCCGCAAGTACCGTCAGGAGGCCGCCCGTCAGCTCCAGCAGGAGCAGGCGAGGAACCAGGCCGAGCGCGACCGTCAGCGGGAAAAGGAACAGAAGGCGAAGAAGGCCGCCGAAGCTGACAGCAAAAAGAAAAATTCCACCACCGAAGCCGGCCGCGTGGGCGACAGACCCTATGCCCGCGGACGCTCCTTCAGTGAGGATCACTACGGGAATTAAAGGAGACTCATCGACATGAGTTATATTGATGTAACGGGCAAGACGGAAGCCGAGGCCATTGAGAAGGCGCTTTTGCAGCTGAATCTCGACCGCGACGATGTCTCCGTTGAGATTCTGGAGCGCGCCCGCACGGGCTTTCTCGGCATCGGCGCCAGCCCCGCCAAGGTCCGCGTGACCTATGGCGAGGAGGAGACCGCCGCCGTGGACGTGGGCCGCAAGCCACTCTTCACGCCGGAAAAGATCGCGGAGAAGAAGGTCGTGGAGGAGAAGCCCGCCAAGAAGCCGGCGGCCAGGCCCGCCGCTCCGGTGGATAAGGACAGTCTGCGCCGGGAACTGGCCTCCAAGCAGGAGGTGTTCCAGAACGCGCCGAAGCAGGAAAAGCCCGCCGAGGGTGAGAAGCGTCAGCGCGGCGAAAAGCAGCGCGGCGACCGCCGGGAGCGTGCGCCCCGGGCGGAAAAGGCACCCCGCGCACCCAAGGAGGTTTTTGTCCACGTGTACGAGGGCACCGAGGCCGCCGCGGACGACGAAAAGGCCAATGAGATCAAGACTTTCCTGACCGGTCTTCTCCAGCAGATGGACTGCGAGGCCGAGGTCAAGGTCTTTGAAAAGGAAAAGCACCAGTACAAGGTCTATCTGGAGGGCGAGAAGCTGGGTCAGCTCATCGGTCGCCGGGGCGAGACCCTGGATGCCATCCAGCAGCTGACGAATTACAGCGTGAACCGCGGCAGCGGCCCCCGCGTCCGTGTGCATGTGGACGCCGAGAATTACCGCTCCAAGCGGGAAGAGAGTCTGGAAAGTCTGGCGCAGAAGATGGCGCAGAAGGTCGTGAAGTACGGCCGCAGCATGACGCTGGAGCCCATGAACGCCTACGAGCGTCATGTAATCCACACCGCGCTGCAGGATCATCCCCGCGTCACCACCTATTCCACCGGCACCGAGCCCAACCGCCGCGTGGTCATCGCCATCGACCGCACCAAGGCGCAGTAACGATGAAAACCGCTCCTCCGCAGCCGGAGGGGCGGTTTTTTCTATGATCCTGCGAGAGAAAGAGCCGCCTGTCAGCCTCCGTTGCTTGCCGCAACGGTGCATTTGCGCTTACGATACCAGCAGCGGAAACGCTGAGATCAAAAAGGAAGGCGAACAACGATGCTGAACGAAAATATCCGGACGCTGCGGCGGGAGCGGGGTCTCTCGCAGGAGGAGCTGGCCGCGCGGCTCCATGTGGTGCGGCAGACCGTGTCGAAATGGGAGCAGGGGCTCTCCGTCCCCGATGCCGATCTGCTCATCGCCCTGGCGGAAACACTGGAGACCCCCGTCAGCACCCTGCTGGGCGAGACGACCCAGACAGAGCCGCCGGCGACGGATGTGGAGACACTGGCCCGGCAGCTGGCGGAGATCAACGAACAGCTGGCCGCGCGGAAGGACAGGGATCGGCGGGTGCTGCACGGGGGCTTTTTGGCTCTGGCCGCGCTGACGGCGGCGGGTCTTGCGGGACTCTGCTTCCTGCGCAGCCCCTATCTTTCATGGGACTTCACCGACCCGGAGACGGCGGTGCTGGGAACGGCCTTTCATGTATTTGAATGGATCTTCGTGCGCACCGCGCCGGTGCTGCTGCTCCTTTCGGCAGTGGGGGCTTACTTCACACGGCGGAGATAAGAAAACGAAAAGGAAAAGCGGCTCTCCCACGGGAGAGCCGCTTTTTACACAATCTGCGGGAAAATTGGGGAAAACTCACTCCGCCGTGAAGCGGGCGGCGAGGCAGAGCCCGCCGTCAGCGCCGTGGAGCGCCGCGTACCAGCCGTTTTCGATCTCCGCCCGGGAGAGGGTCAGCATGTCCCCGTCGTAGGCGGAGCGCTTGTAATAGACCGACATCTCCCGGAAGGAAAAGCCCTCCGGCGGCGCCTCCATCAGCAGCTCCGCGCCCTTCTGGTTGTTGAGATGGCGGTTGGTGTCGATCTCCCGCCGCCCAACGCGCAGGGAATAGAGGGGCTGCGTCTCCGCCGCGGGCGCAGGCTTGTGATAGCGGAAGAAATCGTCCTGAAAATCGTGGAGACCATAGGCCTCGGCCATGCCGTCGGGGAAGCGGGCCAGCTTCTGCGCCGCCATGTCGAACAGCACCCAGTTTGCAACGGTCTTGGCAACAGTCACGCCCTCCTGCCGCAGGATGCAGCCGCGCTCGGAGGTGATGCCCTTCATCTGCGCCACCGCGGTGAAGGCGTCGACGGGCTTCTGATTGTCTGCCGGGGCCAGAAGGCGCAGCTTCATGCCCTGCAGGATCCAGCAGAGGCCGCTGGCATAGAGCGAGCGCATGTCATAGCCGCAGGCGGCGGAGTGGCGGGAAGACACGTCCTGCACCATGTCCAGCAGAGCCGCGGGCCTGACGGTGTGCAGATCCAGATAATCGCCATAGCGGATCTCGTAGCGGTGGGAAAACATACAGAAAAAACCTCCCTAAAACAACAGAAAAACCGGAAAACGGACAGAATTTCCACAAAAACGCGCCGTTTTGTGGAAATCGCGGGATGCAGGCGAAAAGCGCGCATCCCCATTTTTTGATGGCTCCATTGTACCATTCCCCGCGCGCTTTGACAAGCGGGCGGCGGATGCGGAAAAATGCGGCGGAAAACGGGATAGAAACGGCGGAATACTTGCAATTTTCAACACAGCTGTGTATAATGAAATTTACTCTGAAAACGAATGCGACAGGAGGACTGCGCAATGAAAAATACCGAGAAGACCATGGAAAAGATCGTGGCCCTGTGCAAAAACAGGGGTTTCGTCTTTGCCGGCAGCGAGATCTACGGCGGCCTTGCCAACACCTGGGACTATGGCCCGCTGGGCGTGGAGCTGAAGAACAACATCAAAAAGGCCTGGTGGAAAAAGTTCGTGCAGGAGAACCCCTACAACGTGGGTCTGGATGCCGCCATCCTCATGAATCCCCAGGTGTGGGTGGCCTCCGGCCATGTCACCACCTTCAACGATCCCCTCATCGACTGCCGCAGCTGCAAGATGCGCCATCGCGCCGACCAGCTCATCGAGAACTGGAACGCCGAGAACGGTGTCGAGGGCGTGGCGGTGGAGGCCATGAGCAACGAGGAGCTGGTGGGCTATATCCGTGAGAAGAACATCCCCTGCCCCGGCTGCGGCAAGAGCGATTTCACCGACATCCGCAAGTTCAACCTCATGTTCAAGACCCATCAGGGCGTGACCGAGGACAGCGCGGCCGAGGTCTATCTGCGGCCTGAAACGGCGCAGGGCATCTTCACCAACTTTGCCAACGTCCAGCGCACCACCCGCCGCAAGCTGCCCTTCGGCATCGGCCAGATCGGCAAGAGCTTCCGCAACGAGATCACCCCCGGCAACTTCATCTTCCGCGTGCGCGAGTTCGAGCAGATGGAGCTGGAGTTCTTCTGCGAGCCCGGCACCGATCTTGAGTGGTTCAGCTACTGGCGCGAATTCTGCCACAGCTGGCTGAAGGGTCTTGACATGACGGAGGAGAATCTCCGCCTGCGCGATCACGACGCGGACGAGCTCTGCTTCTATTCCAAGGCCACCACCGACTTCGAGTTCCTCTTCCCCTTCGGCTGGGGCGAGCTCTGGGGCGTGGCCGACCGCACGGATTACGACCTGACCCAGCACATCAACGCCTCCGGCAAGGATCTGACCTACTTCGATCAGGAGAAGAACGAGCGCTACGTGCCCTATGTCATCGAGCCCTCTCTCGGCGTGGAGCGCAGCTTCCTGGCCTTCCTCTGCGACGCCTATGACGAGCAGGTGGTGGGGCAGGACAAGAAGGGCAACGACGATGTGCGCACAGTGCTGCATCTGCATCCCGCTCTCGCTCCCTTCAAGGCGGCCATCCTGCCCCTCAGCAAGAAGGAGGTGCTCACCGGCCCCGCGCTGGAGCTGTTCAACGAGCTCTCCAGCCAGTGGATGATCGACTATGACGAGACCGGCTCCATCGGCAAGCGCTATCGCCGCGCTGACGAGATCGGCACTCCCTTCTGCATCACCTTCGACTTTGACACCGTGGGCGATCCCGAGAAGGGCATCGAGGCGGATCACTGCGTCACCATCCGCGAGCGCGACAGCATGGAGCAGGTGCGCATCCCCATCAGCGAGGTCCGCGATTATCTTGCGAAGAAGCTGGCATACTGATCAGACCGGACAGGGGAGCGGCCGCAGGCTGCTCCCCTGTTTTTACTGTGCAGACATTGCAAAAAATTAACTGCGCCGGTTTCCTGCCCCTGCGGGGCAGGTGAAAGCGAGGCGCAGCGCCTCCTGCCGCATTTCGCGGCGCGCCGCAGCGCAGGAGGCGTCTGACCCGGAAAGGAGAACCGCATGAAGAAACTGTTCCGCTTCTGGCTCTTCCAGAAGGAACCGGATGTGCTCTGGCCGGAGAAGAAGCTGAAGGGCTACGCCGCGTGGCGGCTCATCGCCCTGCTGCTGATGTCCCTCTGCTGGGGCGCGGCGCTGCTGGTCATTGCCGTGGGCCGCTATCCGAAGATGGATCTGCTGGGCTATTTTGAAACGCCGCTCATCGCGTCGCTGAACATTCTGCCCGTGGTGGTGCTGAGTCTGCTGGGCTATGCGGCCTTTGGCCGCGCACTGCCGGCGTTTCTGTTCAGCGGCGTCATCACCCTTGGCTTTTCCGCCGCGAACTACTATCTGCTCCTCTTCCGGGACGATCCCCTCAAGGCGGTGGATCTGAAGGATCTTTCCACGGGCCTGGGCTTTACGGGGCAGTATGACATGCGGCCGGACAAATGGCTCTGGGCGGTGCTGGGCTGCTTCGCGCTGGCGATATTGTTCCTGGCGCTGTTCGCGCGGGGGAAGGGCGCGGGCAAGCGGCTGCGGCTGGGGCTGCTGGCGGGCGTGCTGGTGCTGGCCTATCCGCTGGGGCTGCTGTACACCAGCGACACGGTGTATGGGAAAAAGGCCGTGAACTTCAACTACTTCAACCAGTGGTCGGACACGCAGCAGTATATCTCCCGCGGCTTCCTCTATCCCTTCCTGCACAGCATCCCCGATCTCTTCCCCACGCCGCCGGAGGGCTATGACGAGGAGGCGGCCGCGGCGCTGCTGGCGGACTATGCGGACGGGGAGATCCCGGCGGAGAAAAAGGTGAGCTTTATCTCCATCCAGCTGGAGGCCTATGCCGACCTGTCCACACTGGGGCTGGAGGGCGTGGATCTCTCGCTCTACGATGCCTATCACGCGCTGGAGGCCGAGAGCTATACCGGTGATCTCATCACCAATATCTTTGCCGGCGGCACGGTGGACACCGAGCGCTGCGCCATCATGGGCGTATTCGAGCAGGAGGATTACCGCGGCCCCACCAATTCCTATGCCTGGTGGCTGCGGCAGCAGGGCTACACCGTGGAGGGCAGTCATCCCTGCAACGACTGGTTCTATAACCGCAAAAACGTGAACAAATATCTGGGCTTCGAGACGTACCGCTATTACGAGGACTATTTCACCAATGTTTCCGGCATCTACTATACCATGGACGATCAGCTCTTCCCGGAGATCCTGACTCTGACGGAGGAGAGCATCCGCAGCAGCGGCAAGCCCTGCTTCTCCTATAACGTCAGCTATCAGGGCCACGGGCCCTACGACAGCGACAAGTCGAAGAAGGAATTCGTCACGGGAGCGCTCAGCGACGAGAGCCGCCACATCCTGAACAACTATCTCCTCAGCGTGGAGGAGACCACGCAGGAGATCGTGGAGATGGTGGATACCCTGCGCGGCTGGGACGAGCCAGTGGTGCTGCTGCTCTTCGGCGACCACATGCCCTGGCTCGGCTACGGAAACTCCGTTTACAAGGAGCTGGGGGTGGACTTCGATCTCTCCACGGAGACGGGCCTGAAGAATTATTACGGTACGCGCTATCTCATCTGGGCCAATGACGCGGCGAAGGCCGCGCTGGGCCGGGAGCTGACGGGGGAGGGCCCCGCCGTCAGCAGCAGCTTTTTGCTGAACGAGCTGTTTTCTGTCTGCGGCATCGAGGGGAACGCCTTCATGCAGTTCACGGATGAGATCCGTAAGACCCTGCCCGTCGTGACCTCCACCGGCTATTATCTCAAGGACGGCACGGTGCGGACGGAGCTGACGGAGAGCGAGCAGGAGACCCTTGCGGCCTATCGGAACGCGGCGTATTATTGGAAGCATCACTTTCTCTTCGAATAATTCAATGGGTATTTAAACACTATTCGCAATTTGTTTAAAATTTCTTCATGATTTCCGGAGGGAAATCGGATATCCTATAGTTGCAGGGGAGGACAGGACCCTGCAAGACATAGAACAACACCATTTCCATTTTCCCTCTCTTTTTTCTTTTCCCCAAAAATAAGGGCGAAGGCCAGCGGCCTTCGCCCTTGTTTTTTGTTTTGCGTTACTTTTCAAAGAATCCGCGGATCTCCGCTTCGCCGGCGGTGCAGCTGCCCTGGATAAAGCCGTCGCGCCCGCCGCCGCGTCCGCGGAGTGCGGCGTTCAGCTCCTTGGCATAGGCGCGCTCGTCGCCGCCGACGGCAAGGTGCACCGCGTATTTATAGCTGCCCTCGCTTCCGGCGAACACGGCGCAGCGGCCGCCGCAGCGTTCGCCGATGGCCACGGCGAGACGGCGCAGGGCGTCGCTCTCCATCTCCGGCTCCAGCAGCAGCACGTCTCCCGCGTTGTCATAGGCGGCGGCGCGCAGGGCGGTGAGCCGCTCCTCCAGCGCGGCAGCACGGAGCTTTTCTGCGGTCAGCTCGTTTTTCAGCCGCTCCACGGCGGCGGCAGTCTCCATGGGCTTTGCGGAGAGCAGCTGGGAGATACGCACGTTCTGCCCGTGCAGTGCATCGAACAGGTCGAAGGCCCGCTTGCCGGAGACGATCTCGATGCGGCTGCCCTCGCGGAAGCGCTGGTTGGACAGTACCTTCACAAGTCCCACCTGGCCGGCGCTCTGCACATGGGTGCCGCAGCAGGCGCAGCAGTCCGCGCCGGGGAAGGAGACGATGCGCACGTCGCCGGGGATCTCCTTTTTGCTGCGATAGGTCACGGTTTTCAGCTGCTCGTGATCGAGCACCTGAATGTCCACCGGGGCATCGGAATAGATGTAGTGATTGGCAAGCGTCTCCACCTGACGGGCCACCTCGTCCGTCACCACGCCGCTGAAATCCACGGTGATGCAGTCCGCTCCCATGTGGAAGCCCACGTTTTCAAAGCCTGTCAGGGAGTGGAGGATGCCGCTGAAAATATGCTCACCGCTGTGCTGCTGCATGTGGTCGAAGCGGCGGCCCCAGTCCAGCTGGCCCGTGACCTCGGCACCGATCTCCAGCGCGGCGGTGCAGCGATGGCGGATCACGCCGCCCTTTTCGTGCACGTCCAGCACGAAGACCGGCGTCTCCGCGCCGAGAAAGCCCTGATCCGCGGGCTGGCCGCCGCCCTCGGGATAGAAGGCGGTCTGATCCAGCACGATGTCAAAGCCGTCGCCTGCGCTCTCGCAGGAGAGCACCTTCGCCGTGAAGCGGGTGAGATAGGGATTGTCGAAATAGAGCTTTTTCGTCTCCATGGAAAATTTCCTCTCTTAATCCGTAGTGATCAGGCCCAGCTGGAGCTTGACCTGCAAAATGCGCGTGACGGCGGCATCCAGCGTCTCCTGCGATATGGTGCCGCTGTTCACCGCATCGATGACCTGGGGGATCTGGGTGCGGTAGTCCGTGGTGACCAGCATGTCGTTCCCGGCGAGAACGGCCAGCACCGCCGCCGAGCCGTCCTCCGCGTAGGCCTCCACCGCGTCCATGGCCAGATCGTCCGTCAGGATCACGCCGGGGAATTCCAGCTCATGGCGCAGGATGTCGTGTACCGCCGGGGAGAGGGAGGCGGGAAGCGACGCGTCCACAGCGGTCATGATGTTGTGCGACACCAGCACGAAGGGCGAGCCCGCCGCGATGCCGGAGACAAAGGGCAGGAAGTCGCTCTGATAAAAGCTCTCGAGACTGCGCTCGTCCACGGCGATGCCGGTGTGGGTGTCCACATTGCTGCCATAGCCGGGGAAGTGCTTCAGCACGCTGCCCATGCCGTCGGCCTTCATCTGGCCCACCATGGCGGCCACGACCTCCGCCGTGGTCGCCGCGTCCACGCCGAGAGAGCGGTCGTGGATGAAGTCGCTCTCGTTTTCCGACACGTCTGCCACCGGCGCAAAGTTCACGTTGATGCCGAAGGAGCGGAGCAGGGCGTTGCGCTCTGCGTCCTCCACGAGAACGGCCTCCACGCCGCCGGAACGATAGAGCTTCTGCGGCGCGGTGAAGCGGGAGGCGCGGAACTGCTTCTGATTGCTGACGCGGCAGACGGTGCCGCCCTCCTCGTCCACGCCGATGAAGAGGGGCAGGTCGGCGGCCGCCTGATAAGCGGCGATGTTCGCCGTCACCTCGTCCTTCGTCTTATCCTTGAAGTCCCGGCCGAACAGCAGGATGCCGCCCAGATGGTAGCTTGCCGCGTCTGCCGCCGCACCGGACTCCGGGCAGCGGACAAAGAACAGCTGCCCCACTTTTTCCTCCACCGTCATGGCGCCCAGCAGCGCGGCGACGGTCTGCTCCTCCGGCGTGAGCTGAGGCTCCGGATCGGGTTCGGGGGTGGGGTCGTCCTGCTCCTGCGCCGGGGGCGCGGGGGGATCGTCCTGCGCCGCATCGCCGCCGCAGGCGGCAAGGGACAGCAGCATCAGCAGAGTCAGCAGCAGGGACAGGATTCGTTTCATAGCATTCTCCTTTGGTCATGGTCGGTGATGGGTGCAGCGCCCCAAGGGGGCGTTTTTTGTCGAGGACAGTATAGCACACGGCGGGGGAAAAGGCCATCCTTTTTGTGACCTCCGCGCAGAAGAAAGGCCCGCCGGGAGTCCCGGCGGGCCTTGACTTTTCTTAGTCCTCTTCCATGGCGGTGACGGCGATATGCAGCTCGTCCAGCTGCTTCTGCGTCACGGTGGAGGGGGCGTTCATCATGATGTCCTGGGCGTTCTTGTTCATGGGGAAGGGGATGATCTCGCGGATGGAATCCTCGCCCGCCAGCAGCATCACCATGCGGTCCACGCCGGGGGCGATGCCCGCGTGGGGAGGCGCACCATAGGTGAAGGCATTGTACATGGCGGGGAACTTCTTCTTCACGTCCTCTTCGCCGAGACGCACCAGCTGGAAGGCCTTGATCATGATCTCGGGATCGTGGTTACGGACGGCACCGGAAGAAAGCTCCACGCCGTTGCAGACCAGATCGTACTGCTGCGCGGTGATGGTGAGGGGGTCGATCTCGCCGCGGATGGCGCGGTCGAGGGTCTCTGCGCCGCCGCCGGGCATGGAGAAGGGATTGTGGCAGAACTCCAGCTCGCCGCTCTCCTCACCGATCTCGTACATGGGGAAGTCCACGATCCAGCAGAATTCGTAGCGCTCCTTGTCCATGTGCTCCGGGCAGGCTGCACCCAGCATCTTGCGCAGAACGCCGGCGGTCTTCTGGGCCTGACCCTTCTTGCCGGCGGTGACGCCCACGAAGCAGCCGGGCTTCAGACCGAGGGCCGCGGTGAGGGCATCCTTCTTCTCTGCCACGAATTTGGCGATGCCGCCGGCGAACTCGCCGTTCTCGTCCACCTTGAACCAGAAGGGCTTCTGACCGGCCTGCACCTCCACGTCGGCGCAGAGCTTGTCGATGGCTTTGCGGGCCAGAGAACAGTCGCTGACCACGATGGCCTTCACGGTGTTGCCGCCGGCAAAGTGCTCAAAGTCGCAGTCCGCCACGAGGGAGGTGATGTCGTCCACCACGAGGTCAATGCGGAGGTCGGGCTTGTCGCTGCCATAGCGCTCCATGGCATCGTTATAGGCGATGCGGCGGAAGGGCGCGGAGGAGGCCACGTTATAGGTGCCGTACTTGGCGAAGATGGGGGGCAGCACATCCTCAAGGATGGCGAACACATCGTCCTGACCGGCGAAGGACATCTCCATATCCAGCTGATAGAACTCGCCGGGGCTGCGGTCGCCGCGGGCGTCCTCGTCGCGGAAGCAGGGGGCGATCTGGAAATAGCGGTCGAAGCCGGAGGTCATGAGCAGCTGCTTGAACTGCTGGGGCGCCTGAGGCAGCGCATAGAACTTGCCCGGATGCTTGCGGGCGGGCACCAGATAGTCACGCGCGCCCTCGGGGGAGGAGGCGGTGAGGATGGGAGTGGTGATCTCCAGGAAGTCGTGCTCGGTCATGGCCTTGCGCAGCGCGGCCACCACCTGGCAGCGCAGGATGATGTTGTTCTTCACGGCGGGGTTGCGCAGGTCGAGATAGCGGTACTTCAGACGCTGGGTCTCGTCGGCCTCGCGGCTGCGGTTGATCTCAAAGGGCAGCTCGTTGTGGCGGCAGCGGCCCAGCACCTCGATCTTCGTGGGGACGACCTCGATCTCGCCGGTGGGGAGCTTGGGGTTCTTGCTCTGGCGCTCGCGCACCACGCCCTCCACAGAGATGGTGGACTCCTTGTTCAGACCCTTGATGATCTGCATCATCTCCTCGTTCTCGATGACGAGCTGGGTGGTGCCATAGAAGTCGCGCAGGACGACAAAGGCAAAGTTGCTGCCCACTTCACGGACATTCTCCATGAAGCCGCAGAGCTTGACGCTCTGGCCTGCATCGGCAAGGCGCAGCGCGCCGCAGGTATGG
>CAYPWQ010000005.1:0-18938 GCA_964414495.1 uncultured Oscillospiraceae bacterium | reverse complement strand
CCGATTCACACCACCCCAGCAGACAGGAACATCAAACCGCTTCAGATTCAAAAAAATATGTTTCATGGATGCCTCTCCTGATGATGTTTATTTATTCCTGACCATGCCGTGACCGTGATCGTCATTGGTAAAGTAGGCATTGGCGCCATGCTTGCGGTAAAAATGCTTGTCGCTCATGACCTTTGGAATAGGCTGCCAGTCCGGCTCGATCGCCAGCATATGCACCGCCATTTTGCAGATCTCCTCCAGAACGACAGCCTTGTGCACCGCATCCCACACATCCTCGCCCCAGGTAAAGGGACCGTGGTTGATGGACAGCGCCGCCGGAACATCCGCCGGATCGATGCCGTGCTTCTGGAAGTATTCCACGATCGCCATGCCGGTGTTCCATTCGTAATCGTTGATGATCTGCTCGTCAGTCAGCGGATCCACGCAGGGGACTGCCCCCGCGAAATAGTCCGCGTGGGTGGTGCCGAAGCAGGGCACGTCCCGATGGAGCTGCGCCATCACGGTGGCATAGCTGGAATGCGTATGCACGATGGCGTTGCACTTGGGAAAATGCTCATACAGCGCCCTGTGGATATCCAGATCCACAGAGGGATTCAGCGGATTCTTCTCGCCCGGGACCTTGTTTCCCTTCAGATCGACAACGCTGACATTATCCACCGTCAGCTCGTCATATGGGATCCCCACGGGCTTGATCACGATGATCCCCTTCTCCCGATCGATGGCGCTGACGTTGCCCCAGGAATAAACGACCATATTCCGCTTGGGCAGCTCCTGATTGCCGGCGACCACGATCTCCTTCAGTTCCTGGATCGTCATTGCTCCACCTCTCCTTCCGTTTTTCCAAACATTTTCAGATATCTTTTGTGGTTTTCCTCGAGCGTTCCGCCGGGGGCAAAGGTGGTAAAGTTGCCGCCGACAACAACGTCGCAGCCCGCCTCCACGCATTTGCGGGAAATCTCGAAATCCGCGCCGCCATCCACCTCGATCAGGACCGGCGCATCGCCGATCAGGTCGCGGAGCGCCCGGATCTTATCATAGGTATGGGGCATGAACTGCTGACCGGCAAAACCCGGCTCGATCGCCATCAGCGTGACCGCGTCAAGATAGGGGATCAGATCCCGCAGCCCCATCACATCGGTGGCGGGATTCAGCGCCACTGCCGCCTTCATGCCCGCGTTCTGAATGTCGCGGCAAAGACGGAAGGGCGTGTTGGTCGCCTCATAGTGGAAGCAGCAGTACTCTGCTCCCAGATCTGCCATCGTCCGAATGTAGTTCTGCGGATCCGTCACCATCAGATGAATATAGAAGGGGTGCGCGGACTCCTCGCGCATCCGCCTGACCTGATTGATGCCCAGCGCGAGATTGGGCACGAAATGACCATCCATCACGTCGATGTGATACCAGTCCGCGTCCATGCGGTTCAGGGTCTTCAGAACATCCTGGTACGCAAAGGGGTCTGCATTGAAAAGAGAGGGGGAAATATGATACATACCGTCACCTCGCATCCCGCTCATTCACTTTTTGGCGATGGCGCGCTTTGCCGCGGCGGCAACGCTTTCGGCGGTCAGCTGATACTGCTCCGCCAGCTCCGCCGGCGAGCCGGAGCGCCCGAACTGATCCTGGATCCCCACGAACTCCATGGGGACCGGTCTGTTCCCGACGACCACCTCGGCAACAGCGCCGCCAAGACCGCCCTTGACATTGTGATCCTCTGCGGTGACAATGCAGCCAGTCTTCTCCGCATAGCGGCAGATCAGCTCCGCGTCGATGGGCTTGATGGAAGCCATGTTGATCACGGCTGCCTGAATGCCTTCCGCCGCCAGCTTTTCCGCTGCCTCCAGGCAGCGGGAGACCATATCGCCCGCCGCGATCAGCGTCACATCCGTGCCGTCGCGCAGAATGTCGCCCTTGCCGATGGTGAAGTCCACCTCGCCCGCATAGACCTCGGGCGAGGGCAGACGCCCAAAGCGCAGATAGACCGGGCCCTCATATCGCAGCGCAGCCTCAACACAGGCGTTGGTCTCGTTGGCGTCGCACGGATACAGGACCACCATATTGGGGATCGCGCGCATCAGCGCAATATCCTCTACACACTGGTGGCTCCCGCCGTCCGCGCCGATCAGCACGCCGCCATGGGTCGCGCCGATCTTCACGTTGCAGTTGGGATAAGCGATGCCGTTGCGGATCTGATCGTAGGCGCGTCCCGCGGCAAAGGCGGCAAATGTGCTGGCGAACACGGGCTTTCCGCAGGAGGACATGCCAGCCGCGAAATTCATCATGTTGCCCTCGGCAATCCCCATATCCAGAAAGCGGTCGGGGTATTTCTTTGCAAACTGAATGGTCTGCGTCGCCTTGGCAAGATCCGCGTCAAGCACATAGAAATCATACTTCTCGCCCAGTGCCGCAAGCGCCAGGCCATAAGCTTCTCTCGTAGACAGCATATCTTTCGCCCCCTTAACCCTTCAGATCCTTCATCGCCGTCAGATACTGTTCCTCATTGATGGCGGCGCCGTGCCAGCCCGCCTGATTCTCCATAAAGGAGACGCCCTTTCCCTTGACTGTCCTGCCGATGATCATGGTGGGCTTTTCCGTGTTGGCGCGGGCGGCATCCAGCGCCTCCAGCAGCTGCTGCACATCGTTTCCGTCCACCTCCAGCACATGCCAGCCAAAGGCTTCCACCTTTTCCCGAATGGGGTAAATGGACATCACTCTGTCCACCTCGCCGTCGATCTGCAGGTTGTTGTTATCCAGAAACACGGTCAGGTTGGAGAGCCCGTAATGCGCTGCAGACATCAGCGCCTCCCAGACCTCGCCCTCCTGACATTCGCCGTCGCCCAGGACGCAGTAAACGCGGAAGTTCTTTCCTTCCTTCTTGGCAAAGCATGCCATACCGGCAGCGGCGGAAATGCCCTGTCCCAGACTGCCCGTGGACATATCCACCCCCGGGACCTTCTTGCGGTCAGGGTGTCCCTGCAGGGGGCTGTCGATCTTCCGCAGAGTCTTCAGCCACTCCTTGGAGAAAAAGCCGCGCTCCGCCAGTGCGGCATAATAGACCGGCGCGGCATGACCCTTGGAAAGGACGAAACGGTCACGATCCTCCCAGTTCGGGTTCTCCGGCGCCACATTCATTTCGTGAAAATACAGCACGCTCAGGATCTCCGCCGCGGAAAGGCTCCCGCCGGGATGACCGGAGCCCGCCGCATAGAGACTCTCTACGATATCGACGCGAAGGCTGCGCGCCATCTCCTGCAGCTGGGGAACAGAGTAATTCAATTTCACCGAAGACGCCTCCTTTGCGTTTCAATCTGCGATGTACTTCATGTTGGGCAGACCCAGCGCGGACTGTCCGCCATCCACGCACAGAGTCTGACCGGTAATGTAATATGCCTCATCAGATGCCAGGAACACCACCGCCTTGGCAATGTCCTCCGGCGTACACAGGCGCTCAAAGGGGATCGCTGCCAGCAGCTGCTTTTCAGAGACGACGCCCAGACGGAAGCCGTCCTGCAGCATATTGGTCATAATCCATCCGGGCGCCACCGCGTTCACGCGAATCGCCTTTTTCCCATCGATATCCTGCCCCCATTCCGAGGCCAGAACAGCCGTCAGGGAATTGACCGCCGCCTTGGAGATCGTATAGGGCGCACGACCAGGCGTGGTGCGGAACGCCGTGCTGGAGGAGAAGTTGACAATGGCGCCGCCATTGTCACCCATCACGTTGGCTGCCGCCTGACAGCAGAAGAACATTCCCTTCAGGTTCACGTTCATCAGCTTGTCCCAGTCCTTTTCCGCAAACTCTCTGGAGGGGCAGCGGATCTGGATGCCCGCGCAGTTGACCTGCACATCCAGACGACCGAAGCGCTCCTTGATCTGCGCAAAGACCTCCTTGATATTTTCCACGTTCGTCACGTCGATGGGATAGGACGCAGTCTCAACGCCGTATTCCGCCGCAATCGCCTTCGCCGACTCCTCTGCCAGCTCCGCCAGCACGTCGCCGATGATGACCTTCGCGCCCTCCGCGGCAAAATGCTGCGCGGAGCAATAGCCCAGGCCGCGGGCACCGCCGGTGATGAATACCACTTTATCCTTCAGATTTTTCATAACAGCTCCTCCTTTACCACCACTTGATCATATCCGTGATCTCTTTGCGGATCTTGATGAATTCGGGATCCGCCACGTTTCTCGGGCGGGGCAGATCCACGTTGATGGATGCCTTGATCTTTGCCGGCTTTTGCGACAGGATCAGCACGCGCTGCGCGAGATAGACCGCCTCCTCCAGATTGTGGGTGATGAACAGCACGGTGCTGCCGGTCGCCTTCCAGAGACGGATCACCTCATCCTCCAGATAGTAGCGCATCTTGATATCCATCTGGCCATAGGGCTCGTCCATCAGCAGCAGATCGGGATTGACGGCGAAAGCCCGCCCGATCACCACGCGCTGCTCCATGGAAACAGACAGATCCTTGGGATAAACGTCGCACCATTCCTCCAACCCCAGCAGGCTGACGATCTTGTCCGTCTGCGACTTGATCTCCTCCTCCGACCGATGCTTGATCTTCAGACCGTATTCGATATTCTGCCGAACCGTCAGCCAGTCAAATGCGGATGGCTCCTGAAACACGAACGAAATGCTGTGCTTCTTGGGATCAGCGGGTTCGCCGTCCAGCAGGATCTCACCCTCAGTGGCGGGGATCAGTCGGGTCAGCAGATTTAAAAAGGTGCTCTTTCCGCAGCCGGTGGGCCCGACGATACAGACAAACTCACCCTTTTTGATGTCAAAGGAGATGTCATCCAGAACCAGCAGATCGCCGAAGCGCTTGGTCAGATGCTCCACCTTAACTTTTACATCATTCCTCTCCATGCTGTCTCCTTTCTCTTACAAAGCCAGATCCGTGTTGGCTTCGATCGCCTCCCGCAGCTTCAGGAACTCCGGATCCACATAATCTCTGGGACGGGGAAGGCGAACCTCGTAGATCTGCTTCACATGCGCCGGGCACTGACTCAGCAGCACGATCCGGTCAGCAAGATATACTGCCTCCTCGATGTTGTTGGTCACGAAGATCACCGTGCGCTTCTCCTTTTCCCAGATGCGCAGGACCTCCTCCTCCATCTGGTAGCGGGTCTGCGCGTCCAGCGCGCCGAAGGGCTCGTCCATCAGCAGGATCTTCGGATTGCTGCAATAGGCGCGGGCAATGCCCACGCGCTGCTTCATGCCGCCGGAAAGCTGCTTGGGCAAAGCGTTTTCAAAGCCAGTCAGTCCCACCAGATCGATCAGGTACTGCGCCTTTTCCCGACGCACCTTTTTCTCCACGCCGGCGACCTGAAGCGGAAACTCCACGTTCTCCATGACCGTCTTCCAGGGCAGCACCGCCGTCTTCTGGAAGATGAAGCCCACATCGCGATCCGCGTCGTTGGCAAACTCGAGGCTTCCCAGCGTGGGGGTATCCAGACCGCTGACGATGTTCAGCAAAACGGACTTGCCGCACTGACCGGGACCCAGAAGGACCAGAAACTCATTCTCCCGAACCTCCAGTGAGACATCGTTGACCGCCTCAAACACCTTGTTGCGCCCGTAAAAGGACTTGGAAACATGATTCAGCTTCAGAACGAAATCATTTACTTGGTTATCCATGGGCAGATCCACCTTTCTACATAGGAAAACAGCGTACTGAGCAGTGTGCCGATGATGCCGATGAGCACCATGCCCACCAGGACCAGCGCCATATCAAAGCTTTCCTGTCCGCGAATGATCAAAAAACCGAGACCGGACTTTGCCGCCAGCATCTCCGCCGCGACCACCACCATCCAGCCGGAGCTGAGCGCGATCTTGATGCCGGCGATGATCGCGGGCATGGACGCGGGAAAGACGATATGCCGCAGCATCTGCCAGGTGTTGGCTTTGTAGATCTTGCCCACCTGCAAATACATGCTCTCCACCATCTCAACGCCCGCCATGGTGTTCTGGGCGATCGCAAAGAAGGAACCGATAAACACCAGCAGGATCTTGGAAAACTCGCCGATGCCGAACCACAGGATGATCAGGGGGATCCATGCGATGGGCGGGATCGGGCGCAGCGCCACGAACAGCGGGTTGATGACCGCCTTGACCCGGGGCATCCAGCCGCAGGCAAGACCGCAGGAAATGCCCAGCGTGGTGGATGCGACCAGCGCCAGCATCACGCGCTTCAGGCTGGCGCCGATGTGCCCCAGCAGGCTGATCCGCATCACGGGTTTCTCGATCAGCTTCACCAGGCGCTCAAATGCCGCCACAGGCGTCGGAAACACCTTGGGGTTATAGTGCGAATAAATGATCCAGAAAGCCAGCAGGATCAGGATCGATCCGACCTTCCAGATGATGTCGCTTTTTCTCTTTTCTCTATCCATTACTTCTTCCTCCAGGGCACCAGCTTATCCTCCAGCTTTCCAATGATCATGGAGAAAATGCTGCCAGTAATACCGATAGCGAACATACCGACAATGATCACGTCAGAGCGGGTGTAGGTCCTGCCCTGCTGGATCATATAGCCCAGACCTGCCGCCGAAGCCAGCAGCTCCGCCGCCACGACCGTCGTCCACGCATTGCCGATGGCGATCTTAATTCCGGCAAATACCATGGGGAGTGCCGACGGCACACACACCGTGGTAAAAATTTCCCATTTTGTTGCGCCAAATGTCTTGGCGACGTTGATGCGGACCTGATTGGTCAGCCGTATGCCCGTATAGGAGTTGATGACACACGGGACAAACGCGGCAAGGAATATCAGGAACGCCTTTGCAGTGTTGCCCAGACCCAGCCAGATGATCGCAAGAGGCGACCACGCCAGAGGCGGGATCGGGCGTACGATCTCGAAAATAGGGGTAATCAGATTGTCTGCGGCGCGGTAATAACCGGTCAGCAGTCCCAGCGGAACACCAATGACCACCGCCAGAGTGAATCCGATCAAAACCACTTGCAGGCTCGCCCAGAAGTGCATGGGCAGAGTCCCGCCGTCAGGGGTAATGTCATAAAACTTCTCAAAGAAAGTGGTAATGACAGTCAGGGGCGTTGCCAGGTATTTGGGATCGACCCACTGGAAGGTAACAGCAAGATACCAGATCAGCAGGAAGATGCCGACGGACGCGACAGAGATCGCCAGCTGAATCCACCGTTCCCGAATGCGGGCTTTCGTCTCGATGACCACGGATTCAGGCAGCGCTTCTGAACGATCTCGCTTCTTGAATTTCTCGCTCATGAGGAGGCTCCTTTCCCTGAGAAGACAGGAATTTGGAATCTGAGAGAATCGGACCGCAGTCCGATTCTCTCAGATCTTGTAATCAAATCAGAAACATGGCTGGGGTAAGTACGATCATTCGATGTTCAGGATCATGTCGGAGATGAAGTCGGAATCCGCCATGGTGTCATACTGCTCCTGCGTGATCTTGCCCTGGGAGAGCATGAACTCGGCATAAGTCATCATCACTTCATAGATCTTGCAGTTGCCGTTGGCATCGGGCTCGAAATAGGGGAGGTTGTCCTCTCTGGACCACAGGGGGCGATACTCAAATTCCTGAGCGGCGCTCACCTCATCCATCACGATGCCCTGCTCCTCAGAATAGTTCAGCAGCATCTCTGCGCCGGCTTCGGGGTCTGCCATCAGACCGTCGCAAGCCTCATAGTAGATGCCCAGCCACTGCTGAACGACCTCGGGACGGTTCTTGTAAGCTTCCTCGGTGCAGATCGCCAGGGTGGGCATGAAGATACCCAGATCCGCCAGATCAGCGCACTTGACATACTCGGAATCGCTTTCCAGCGTGTAGCCATAGGGAGCCCAGATGAACGCCACATCGCCCTCGCCGGCGAGGAATGCGGTATAGACGTTGGGGACGGAGGAGCAGTCAATGATGTTGACATCAGCCTCCGACAGGCCCAGATGATCCAGCAGCGCGATCAGCATCAGATGGGTGTTGGTGCCGGTGGCGATCAGCACGTCCAGACCCCTCCAGTCCTCCGCGGTGCCCAGGATGCCGTCCGCGTCACGGGTGGCGGAGGCAAGCGCGGAATCGCTTCTGCACCAGCAGTCCGTGGTCGTGGCTTCGTTCTGCAGCATACCCAGGACCTTCAGGTTGTAGCCCGTGATGCCCAGGACCGCGCCGGCAATGCCGGTGGTACCGACCTCCCACGCGCCGGAAGCGATCGCCTCGTTCTGGACAGGACCACCGGAATAGTAGTCGATGGTGTAATCGTAGATGTCATACATACCGTTTTCCGCCGCATAGGTGCTGCCGAGACCGTGCATGTAGGGGTGATGACTGATCTTCAGGGGAATGAGTTCTTCGGCATCGCCATCAGAGCCGCCTGCATCGGCACCGCCGCCACAGGCGACCAGACTGAATGCCATGACCAAAGCCAGCAGGAGTGCGAATAACTTCTTCATTTTTGTTCCTCCTTAAATGTGTTTGAAGCTTCAAAAAATTGTTAAATTTGCTCAAAATTTCATTAGCTTCTATCCAAACATTATGATATTAGTGCAAAATTAGCAAGTACTTTTTACGCAATCGTTTGAGTTGCTGTCCCCAATTTTTTGCGGAACCCGTTGAAAAATCGAGCTTTGTAAAAAGCAATCGTTTTTGTATTTTCTTTCTGTCAGAGGCGCGCACATGCTCTTTTCCTGCGGACAGACACGGTTTACAACGCCCGCCGCCTGTGTTAAGATAAACCCGTATTCTCAATTCTCGCTCGAAAAAGAGGTGGTAAAACAGATGATCCTTCTGTTGCTGATCGGCTTTGGCGCATCCGTGGTGGGGGCGATCTGCGGCATCGGCGGCGGCGTTATCATCAAGCCCCTGCTGGATGTCTTGGGTATCGCTGGCGTTGCCGAGATCAGCTTTCTTTCCGGCTGCACCGTGCTTTGTATGTCCTGCTATTCCGTGATCAAGGCGCTTTCCAAGGGGGAGAGCCTGGTCAGCTTTGACACCGGCACGCCGCTCGCCATCGGCGCCGCCATTGGCGGCATCGCCGGAAAGAATCTGTTTTCTCTTTTGCAGGGTCTGTCGGCGCAGCCCGAGCGGGTCGGCGGCTATCAATCCATCTGCCTCGCCGTCGTGACTGCCGTCACGCTGCTCTACACACTGCGTAAGGACAGGATCCGAACGCACCGGATGCGCGCGCCGCTTTTCTGTGTCGCGGTGGGGCTGGCGCTGGGCTGCATGTCCAGCTTCCTCGGGATCGGCGGCGGTCCCATCAATCTGGTCGTGCTGTATTACTTCTTTTCCATGGACACCAAGACAGCCGCCCAAAACAGCCTGTACATCATTCTGATCTCTCAGGCGTCCAGTCTGCTGTTCAGTCTCCTGACCCGCAGCGTCCCCTCCTTCCACCTGAGCTGGCTGCTGACGATGGCTCTCAGCGGCATTGCGGGCGGCATTGCCGGACGGCGCATCAGCAAGCGTCTCTCCGCCGCGCAGGTGGATCGCCTGTTCACGGGGCTGATCGCCGTGATCATCGGGATCAGCTGCTGCAACGCCTGGCGCTTCCTGGGCGGCGTGTAAACGCCCACCCCACATAGACAGCAAGAGCGGACGACCCCCCGAAAGGGGTCGTCCGCTCCGATCTTTTTTCGGCTGTGGGCGGGGCTTACCCCAGCGTCACATCCAGCACCATCATGACGCTGAAGTCAACCGCAAAGAACACCGTGCCGATATTGGAGTGCGTTCCCGCGGACATCTCGGTGATCAGCTCCTCCACCACCAAGCATGACGCCTGCCGCGAAGCTCAATAGATACGGCAGCGCCGAAACCACCAGCTGCGCCGCCCAAATGGTCAGCGCCGCACCGGAGAGCACACCGCTCAGGAATGCGCGGCTTTTCTTCATCCCCTCCGCCCGCAGGGGCAGGGAGCTGATGGCACCCTCGGGAAAATTCTGAACGGCGATGATGAGGGACAGCGCATTGCCTCATCCATCAGCTCCCGGCGGATCATTTCGTTTTTCTGCTCGGTAAAGGCCATCCAACGCCCTCCTCCGCTGCCGCTGTCAACAGGAAATTCAACAGTCCCCTCCCGCCGCAGGGCAGAAACAGCGCGGAAATGAGGCGGAAGTCGGGCAGAGGCAGAACGCGAGCCAAAAAGCCGGAAGCCCCATGCAGGGCTTCCGGCCTCGTAATGAATTGCGAAATTATTCCCACTCGATGGTGCCGATGGGCTTGGGAGTCAGATCCAGGCAGACGCGGTTGATGCCCTCCACCTCGTGGGTGATGCGGTCGGTGATGTGGTGCAGCAGCGCATAGGGGATCTCCTCGATGGTGGCGGTCATGGCGTCGGTGGTGTTCACGGCGCGGAGGATGGCGGGCCAGCCCTCATAGCGCTTGCCGTCGCGGACGCCCACGCTCTTGAAGTCAGGCACGGCCACGAAATACTGCCAGACCTTGCCGGCCAGACCGTTCTTGTCGAACTCCTCGCGGAGGATGGCGTCCGCCTCGCGCAGGGCGTGCAGACGGTCGCGGGTGATGGCGCCCAGGCAGCGCACGCCCAGACCGGGGCCGGGGAAGGGCTGACGATAGACCATGCCGTGGGGCAGACCCAGCGCCTCGCCCACCACGCGGACCTCGTCCTTATAGAGGAGCTTCACCGGCTCCACCAGCTCCATCTTCATATCCTCAGGCAGACCGCCCACGTTGTGGTGCGCCTTCACGCCCTTGGATTCCAGAATGTCGGGATAAATGGTGCCCTGGGCCAGGAAGTCGATGCCCTCCAGCTTGCGGGCCTCGTCGTTGAACACCTCGATGAACTCCGCGCCGATGATCTTGCGCTTCTGTTCGGGATCGGACACGCCGGCCAGCTTGTCCAGGAAGCGGTCGGTGGCATCCACATAGATCAGGTTGGCATCCATCTCATCGCGGAACACCTTCACCACCTGCTCGGGCTCGCCCTTGCGCAGCAGGCCGTGGTTCACATGGACGCAGACCAGCTGCTTGCCGATGGCCTTGATGAGCAGCGCCGCCACAACAGAGGAGTCCACGCCGCCGGACAGCGCCAGCAGCACCTTCTTATCGCCCACCTGCGCGCGGATGGCCTCCACCTGCTCGGCGATGAACGCTTCGGCCAGAGCCGGGGTGGTGATCCGCTCCATGGATTCGGGACGCACATTATTCTGCATGATTCAGTACCCTTCCTTTCTCAGAAATCAGTTGGTATAGTTGTCGAAGTAGCCCTGCACCAGAACGACGGGGGTGCCCTTGTCGCCGCTGCCGCTGGTCAGGTCGCACAGAGAGCCGATCAGGTCGGTGAGCTGACGGGGGGTGGTGCCCTCGGAGGCCATCTTGCCCACGAGACTCGCTTCCTTCTCGCGGATGCTGGCGGAAATGGCGGCCTTCAGCTCCTCGCCGCTGAGATCCTTATACTCGTTGTCCGCCAGATACTTCAGCTTCAGCTCGTTGGGGGTGCCGATGAGACCGTCGGTGAAGGCGGGAGAGACCACGGGGTCGGCCAGCTCCCAGATCTTGCCCTGGGGATCCTTGAAAGCACCGTCGCCGTAGACCATGACTTCCACGTGCTTGCCGGTGGCCTTCAGCAGGCGGGACTGGATGTCCAGCACCAGATCGCGGCACTCGCGGGGGAAGAGCTTCACCGTGTCCTCCGTCGCCTTGTTGGAGCCCAGCAGACCATAGCGCTCGTTATAGCCATTGCCGTCCACGGGGGAAGTCAGGATATCGTCCAGGCCGCAGACCACCTTGGCGCCGGCGGCGCGCAGGATGCGCTTGGTGCGGGCGCGGGTGTGGATGTCGCAGTTGATGACGCAGTCGGTGTAGTTCAGGATGGTCTTGGCCTGATTGGCAAAGACGATCTCCGCCTCCGCGCCGCAGCTGCGGATCAGCTCCTCGTAATAGGCAACATAGTCAACGCCGGTAAACTCATGCTTGTTCACGCCGAAGAGCTCGCGGTACTTGGCAAGACTCAGCACGTCGGAATAGGGGTTGATGCCCGCCTCGTCCAGCTTGTCAAGGCTCACGAGCTCGTTGCCCACCTCGTCGGAGGGATAGCTCAGCATCAGCACCACCTTCTTCGCGCCCTTGGCGATACCGCGCAGGCAGATGGCAAAGCGGTTGCGGGAGAGGATGGGGAAGATCACGCCCACGGTGCCGCCGCCGAGCTTGTTCTTCACGTCCGCCGCGATGGCGTCCACGCTGGCATAGTTGCCCTGTGCGCGGGCCACGATGGACTCCGTCAGCGCCACGACGTCGCGGTCACGCAGGGAGAAGCCCTCGCTCTCTGCGGCGGCCAGAACGCTCTCCGTCACGATCTCGGCCAGATCGTCGCCGGAGCGGATGATGGGGCAGCGAATGCCGCGGGAAACGGTACCGACTCTTCTTTCCTTCTGTTCCATAACTGTGTCAGTCCTTTCTTTTATACAGATGCCCGCCCGCCGCAAAAGCGGCAAAGCGCGCTGTTCCAACGCTTCCACAGGGAAGTTTGATCCCCGGGATAAAATTTTACTCGCAACTGTGTCTAATGTCAATAAACGCAGTCATTATATCTGCTAATGCCAGTTTTTAACCGTTCTTCTTGCCTTTTCCCTTTGCGGCGCAGGGCTTTTTTCGCCTCCTGCCGCAAAACGGCAGACCGCGCACAGGCGCAGTCTGCCGGAAAGCTCAGTCCTTCTTTTTGCTCTTTTTGCCGTGCTCCGCCTCCGGCTCCTCGCCGTGGAGCACCTCGAAATACTTGCTGAGATACACGCGGTAGGCCACGGTGATGATGGTGCTGCGCAGCATGTCCTTCTCCTGCGTGTCGTCCTGGCCCACGGTGTCCAGATTCTCCTTCAGGCCAAAGACATAGAACAGCACATTCTCCAGCTCGGAGCAGAAGTAGTCATAGGCCACGTCCGCCGGATAGGTGCGCTGCTGCTGCCGCACCAGCAGACGGATATCCTCCATGGAGAGGACAGTCTTGGCCACGGCGATGAAGATCAGGCAGGCGATCTGTTCGCGGTCATACTGCTTCTTCACCGGGTTGGCCACCAGATCCTTTTTCACATAGTTGCTGATCATGGAGCGGGTCAGGCTGAAATCCCCAAGACAGCTCAGGTACTCGGAGATATATTTCGCAGTCTGCTCCAGATAGAGGCCCACATTGGGGATCTCCTCGTAGCGGGGCAGCTTGAAATCGCGGATCGTCTCCGCCACCCGTTCACGTCTGTTTTCCATCAAGCTCGATCACCTCACTTGTTTCATTGTACAACGGCGCGGCGGGCAAAGTCAAGAATCTTGTTATGAGTTTTGCAAAAACCCTTGACGCAGCCTTTCTCAACCGTTAGAATAAAGTGTATAGAAAGTCAGGCTTCCCGGAAGCCGTTAAGGAGAACAACATGAAATATAAGATCGTATCCGATTCCTCCTCCAACATGCGGGAGCTGGAAGGCGTACCCTTTGCAAGCGTCCCCCTCAAGATCATCACGGAGGAGCAGGAATACGTGGACGATGCCGCGCTGGACGTGGAGGGCATGGTGGAGGATCTGCGCCATGTCCATGCCCGCACCGGTACCTCCTGCCCCAACGTGGCGGAGTGGCTGGACGCCTTTGAGGATGCAGAGAATGTATTCGCCCTCACCATCACGAGCCAGCTCTCCGGCAGCTGCGCCGCCGCCACGCAGGCCGCCGCCGAGTATGAGCAGGAGCATCCGGGCCGCCGCGTCCACGTGATCGACACGCTCTCCACCGGACCGGAGATGCGCCTGCTGGCCGAGCATCTGCGCGACCGCATCCGGGAGGGTCTCTCCTTCGAGCAGCTGCGGGATTCCGTGAAGGAATACGCCCGGCACACCCATCTGCTGTTCGGTCTGCAATCCCTGCACAATCTGGCCCGCAACGGCCGGGTCAGCCCCGCCGTTGCCAAGCTCGCGGGCGTGCTGGGCATCCGGGTGCTGGGCGTCGCCTCCGACGAGGGCACCATCCAGCCCCTGCACAAGTGCCGCGGTGAGAAAAAGCTGCTGGATGCCATTGAGAGCGAGATGCTGGAGCGGGGCTATCACGGGGGCAAGGTCTGCATCTCCCACTGCCTGAATCCGGAATCCGCTGCGGAGCTCCGCGAACGTCTGCTGGCCCGCTTCCCCTCCGGCAGGATCCTGATCGAGCGCTGCACCGCCCTTTGCAGCTTCTATGCCGAGCGCGGCGGCCTCATCATCGGCTTTGAGGACGGCGTCTGCTGACAGCACGGCAAGCGCCCCATATGGTTTTCAAAAGAGAGCGTCCCGCCCGCCGCGGGGCGCTCTCTTCCTGTCCGGGATCCTTCCGTCAGCCCGATGTGCGTGCCGACTCTGCAAGGCTTCCGGCTGGCCGGGGAGCGCGGCAGTTTTGCCGCAGCGTCCTGCATCGCCGCGTTTTTTCGCTGCGGATCGGGCCGTCCAGAGCGGCGGTTCTCCGTCAGTTCTCACAAACTTTTTCCCGGCGCGGCTGCGGCAGCGGCCGATTTTTGCGCGCTTTGCCCGGCGGTGCAGACCCGCCGCTGTTCAGATTGCAGCAAGACGCGCCGTCCGCTGCAAAAATGCAGGCGGGCGCAGCCGCCGTTTTGCCAGCCTCCGTCTCGCTGTTTTGCAATTTTCCCGGCAAATCGACCGTCCCTCCCCGGTTTTTTCGGCAATTTTGCAGGATGTTCTGCTTCATCTTGCAGGAGCGATTTTGCAAAATGCAGTGCAGGATTGCAGACCTGCATTGCATTTTTGCAGGGGTCATCTGTTGAATTTGCCCCATCCTTGTACGATGTGCACAAAATCGCGCTTGCATTTTTGGCGATCCGCAGTATACTTTGGGTTGTAAGAACAAGAGCGCCGCTCTTCCACCATACAAGTTTGCAGGCTGCCCTGCACGAAAGGAGTTCACTATGTCCGTTCTGTTTGCTGTTGCTGCATTTGGTATCGCCTATCTCGCCGCCATGGTCGGCATGACCGTCCGCGGTTATCGCAACTGATCCTGCTGTTTTGAAACGGCGCGGAAGCAAAGGCTTCCGCGCCGTTTTTCTTTTATGCGGCGCTGCTCCTCCGCAGCCTGCGGCGTCCCCTGCCGAAGGGACAGGGACAAGAAGAAACGCGTCCGGCGCAGTGCGCCGGACGCGTTTTTCTCTTTTACTCTTCCAGAGTCAGAAGCAGCTCATAGCCGCCGTCTGCGGCGCGGAAAATGCTCTCCGCGTCCTCATCCATGCACTCCGTCATGGGCCCCGCCGCCTCATAGCTGACGCAGGTGCCGCAGGAGGAGCTGACCTTTCTCGGGACCGGCATCATCCGTGCGGGGATCCCACGCGCCGTCAGCGTGCGGCTGGTCCGCAGCGCGGCAAGGTGCGTATGAAAGGTTGCGATATACTGCTCCATGTTGAAAAAGCTCCTTGGAGATGTTGTTATTTGCTCAGGGTCAGGACAAAATCGTCCTCGTCCCCGTCCTTGACCGCCACGTGATAGCCCTGGTTCTCAGCGAAGCGGGTCACGTTTTCCACGGCAGTCTTGTTGTCCACCAGAACGGTCAGCGCAGCAGGAGCCGCCTTCAGCGCCTGCTGGGTCATGACCACAGGCATGGGGCAGGCATAGCCTCTTGCATCGACCATGCTTACACCTCTGCCTTTTCGGCCTTGGCAGCCTTCTGGACGTTGATGACAGAGATCACCAGCAGAGCCGCAAGGATGACCACCACAGCGATCTTGCCCTTGTCGGAGATGCCGCCGACCACATAGGTGCCGTCCTCAGCGACGGAGTCAGCGCTGCCGGCGAAGCCCCAGTTGTGTGCGAAAGCGGCGCCCACGATCATGCCGAACACGGTGACGGCGGAATCGGCGTTGCCCTCGCCGGCCAGGATCAGCTGGCGCAGGGGGCAGCCGCCCAGCAGCACGCTGCCCCAGCCGACGATGGTCATGCCGAGGAAGTTCCAGAGGTGGCTGCTGTGAGCGATGGGCTGGGACTGGGTGGAGAAGCCGGTGAAGTTGCCGAGGGCGATGTTGCCCACGAGGATCACGACAAAGATAGCGACGAAGCCATAGAGCAGCTTGGCATCCTTGAACATGACGACGTCACGGATGCCGCCGACCATGCAGAGGCGGGCGCGCTGTGCGAGAGCGCCGCAGACCAGAGCGATGATGAGAGCGACAGCCACGGGAGCGCGCATGGAGCCGGGGCCTTTCTCGGAGAAGGCGAACAGGGTGGGCACCAGCAGGAACAGCAGCAGCAGGCCGGTCATGACCACGGGGAGGGTAGCACCCTCAGCCTTGCCCACGCTGTAAGCGCGCTTGAGGCTGAAGCCCTTCTTCAGGAACACGACGCCCACGAGGATACCGGCGATGAAGCCCAGCAGACCCACAACGGCGTTCAGGTCGCCGCCGCCGAGGCGGATGACCATGCGCAGGGGGCAGCCCAGGAAGGCCAGCGCGCCGATCATGACGAAGGCACCCAGCACAAAGCGGGTAGCGGGGGAGGAACCGGCCTTGGCCTTGAATTCCTTGGTAGCGACGGACATGATGAAGGCGCCCAGCACGAGGCCGATGATCTCGGGACGGACGTACTGCACCACGGGGGCAGTGTGCAGGCTGGTGGCGCCTGCGATGTCACGCAGGAAGCAGGCGATGCAGAAGCCCATGTTCTTGGGGTTGCCGAGCAGGGTCAGAACCAGAGCGGCGACACCGACAGCAGCGCCGGAGCCGACGACCCACCAGTTGACTTTCTTACTCATAGTGTTTTTTCCTTCCTTATACTCTTTTTTCTGAGCAGCTGTGCCGCAGAGATTGCTACTGTTTTCACAACTGCCTCTCATGATTATATCCCCTGATGGGCGCATTTTCCAATTGAAAATCGCGCAAAAAATGGGTTTTATCATTGTTTTTCGAGATATCAAAGGAAAAATCAGGGGTTTTTCGTGAAAATGGCCGGCTTATTTCTCCTCGCCCCAGGTCTGGGAACGGACAAAGGAGATGAATTCCTTTTCCAGCGGGCTGGCGTTCATGTCCTTTTCATACACCATATAGATGTTGCGGTAGGTGCCGCCCTCCTCCAGATCGAAGGAGAGGAGCTTGCCCTCGCGCAGCAGATCCTCCGCCGCGTAGGCGGAGATGATGGCAACGCCGATGCCGTTGGCAACATAGGTCTTGAGGTTCTCGGGGTTGTCCATCTCGGCGATCTTGTTCAGAGAGCTCACGGGGATGCCCATACGCTCCAGGCAGCGATCCGCCACCACGCGGCTGCCGCTGCCCTCCTCGCGGAAGATGACGGGCTCACGCATGATCTCCGCCGCCTTGGCGCCCCGGGCCTTCATCTCCTGGAAGCGGGGGCTGCTCTCTGTGATGATGACCATGCGGTCACGCAGGACGGGATAGACCTCGAACTCCTCGCCCTCCGGCTCCACGCCCACAAAGCCCAGCTGGATCTCACCGCTGCGCAGCAGATTCAGCACGCGGGCGCTGTCGCCGCGCTTCAGCACACAGCGGCAGTCGCCGCTGCGCTTGAGAAATTCCGACAGCAGGCCCGGCAGCAGATAGATGGCGGCCACCGTGGACGCGCCCACCGACAGCTCCGCCGTGCGGTTGCTCTTCTCCATCACTTCCTTGAGACGGCGGCAGCGCACCAGCACATCCTTGGCATAGGTATAGGCAAGGCGGCCCTCCTCCGTCAGCGAAATGCGCTTTTTGGCCTCGCGGTCAAACAGGCGGCAGCCCAGATTCTCCTCCAGGCCGCGGATGTGGGCGCTGATGGTCGACTGGGTCAGGAACAGCTCGTCCGCCGCGCGGGTAAAGCTGTTGTGTTCCACCACGGCAACAAAGGCCTCCAGCTGCTTGAGATTCATGTCCAACATGATAGTTCCCTCTCTTTATCTGTTATATTGAAAATCTCTGATGTGATATCGCTTTCCGGGCCGTTTACTTTCCGGTTTTGTCATGTTACGATAGGTACAGCGAACTGAGATCGCTTACTTTGAAGGGGGTCTTTTGATGAAAACCATCTATCTGGATAACGCCGCCACCTCGTTCCCGAAGCCCGCAGGCGTGAGCCAGCGCATGAAGGATTACATGGATTCCGTGGGTGCCACGGTGAACCGCTCGGTCTATGGCAGCGCGCAGGACGCGGGTCTGGTGCTGCTGACCCTGCGGGAGCGGCTTGCCCGCCTGTTCCACTTTGACGATCCCACCTATGTCATCGTCACGCCGGGCATGACCGCGGGCATGAACATGGCGCTGAAGGGCTTTCTGAAGCCGGGGGATCACTGCCTCGTCAGCAGCATGGAGCACAACGCCGTCATGCGTCCCCTCCAGCAGCTGGCCGAGACCGGCGTCAGCTTTGACCGCATCCCCTGCAATGAAGAGGGCTTTCTGGACATCGACGCCATCGAGAGCCTGATCCGGCCCAATACCCATCTTCTCGTCATGGCGCACGGCTCCAACGTCTCCGGCACCGTGCAGGACGCACAGCGCGTAGGTGAGATCTGCGCCGCCCATGGCATCCATTTCGTGCTGGACGCCGCCCAGACCGCGGGCCACATCGACGTGGATTTCCAGCGCTTCCATCTCTCCGCCCTCTGCGTTCCCGGCCACAAGGGTCTTCTCGGTCCCAGCGGCATCGGTGCGCTGCTGCTGCGGAAGGATTTCGCCGAAGCGCTCACGCCGCTCATCGCGGGCGGCACCGGCAGCGCCTCCGACAGTGAGCTGCTGCCCCCCTACATGCCCGACCGCTTCGAGTCCGGCACGCCCAATATGCCGGGCGTCTACGGCTGGGAGGCCGCGCTCGACTTCATCGAGCGCACCGGCATCCCCGCGCTCCGCGCCCATGAGTCCGCCCTGACCCATCGCTTTCTCGCGGGGGTGAAGGAGATCGACGCCGTGCGTCTTGCGGGCACCTGGGATGAGGAACGCCGCGTGGGTGTGATCTCCGTGGATTTCAAAAACATCGACAATGCCGAGGCCGCCTTCCGTCTGGAGACGGAGTACGGCATCC
>CAYPWQ010000004.1:0-20110 GCA_964414495.1 uncultured Oscillospiraceae bacterium | reverse complement strand
TAAGGAAGCGTCCGCCGCAGGCGAACAGGCTGCGCAGGCGCTGGCTGCCCGCAGCGCCGTGGCCGAGAGCTATGACCGCTCCCTGCAGACGCTGCTGGGCGCGGTGGCCCTTTTCGCCCCCCGCGCGGACACACTGACCGCCGCCATGGACGCAGTGACCACCGCCCTTTCCCGCCGCAGCGCTGCAGATCGCGCGGAAGCACTTGCACAGGAGACGAAACTGCGGTATGATATCCTTCGGCAGTCTCTTCCGGAGGACGCAGCCGCAGCGGATGCCGTCCGTCCCGAAAGCGACCCCGCCGCTCTGCGGCAGGAGGAGCAGACCCTTTCCGCCGAGCTTGCCCGCCTTTCGCGGGAGGAGAGCCGCACCGAGGGCGAGCTGCGCGCCATGGGCGACCACAGCGCGCTGCTGGGCCGCCGCGAGGAGCTGACCCGCCGCCGCGGAGAGCTTCAGCTGGAATACAACGCGCTGGCCCTTGCCATGGAGACGCTGAGCGACGCCAACGGCGAGCTGCAAAGCCGCTTTTCCCCCGAGCTGGGACGGCAGGCCGGGCGCATCTTCTCTGCCCTCACCGCCGGAAAATACGGCGGCATCCTGCTGGATCGCAGCATGAACGCCTCCGCCGCCGCGGAGGGTGATCCCATCCCCCGCAGCGCGGCGCTGCTGAGTCAGGGCGGTGCGGATCAGCTGTATCTGGCGCTGCGCCTTGCCATCTGCCGCATGGTGCTGCCGGAGGAGCATGCCGTCCCCCTGGTTTTGGACGACGCGCTGACGAATTTCGACGACGAGCGTCTGGGCTATGCGCTGGAATGGCTGCTGGAGGAGAGCCGCAGCCGTCAGATCCTGCTCTTCACCTGCCAGAAGCGCGAAGGCGTGTATCTGGCGCAGCGCAGCGGCGTGACGCTGCTGCATCTCTGACCCCATCGATCCCTGCCCCGCCGCGGCGAACGCGGCCGGCAGATCAATTTGACCATTGCAAAGGAGTATTTTTATCATGAGCGAATGCACGCATGATTGCAGCACCTGCTCTGCCAACTGCGGCGAGCGCAGCGAGCCCCAGTCCCTGGTGGTGCAGCCCAATCCCAGAAGCGAGATCGGCAAGGTCTATGCCGTGGTCTCCGGCAAGGGCGGCGTGGGCAAGTCCATGGTCACGAGTCAGCTGGCCGTCGCCATGCACCGCGCAGGCTACCGCGTGGGCGTTCTGGACGCCGACGTCACCGGCCCCTCCATCCCCAAGGCCTTCGGCGTCACCGAGGCCGGCGGCACCGATGGTGAGGTGCTGTTCCCCGGTCTCAGCAAGACCGGCATCGAGGTCATGAGCATCAACCTGCTGCTGGACAACGAGACTGCCCCCGTGGTGTGGCGCGGCCCCATCATCAGCGGCGTGGTACAGCAGTTCTGGACGGATGTCTGCTGGCACGCAGACTTCATGTTCGTGGATATGCCTCCCGGCACCGGCGACGTGCCCCTGAGCGTGTTCCAGTCCATCGTGCCCGACGGCATCATCATCGTCACCTCTCCTCAGGATCTGGTGGGCATGGTGGTGGAAAAGGCCGTAAACATGGCCGAGATGATGAACATCCCCATCGTGGGCCTCGTGGAGAACATGAGCTATCTCTCCTGCCCCGACTGCGGCAAGAAGATCTACCTCTTCGGCGAGGGCAAGACCGAGCAGGCCGCTGCCCGCCACGGTCTCGAGTGCCTTGCCAAGATGCCCATCGATCCCGCTCTTGCCGCACTCGTGGACGAGGGCCGCATCGAGGACTTCGAAGGCGACTGGCTCGGCGGCGTGGTGCAGCGCCTTGAGGCGCTGGCCCAGGCCGATTTCGAGGGCGACAGCGAGCTTTGAGAGGAGGGAAACGCGCATGATCCTTGCCGTTTCCGAGCGTGGCGGGCGACTGGTCTCCCTGCCGGAGGCCGAGAGCCTCCGTCTTTACGACGTGCAGGCCGGGCGCTTTTCCGAGACCGGCGCGCTGCCGCTGGCAGGCGGCATGGGCGGTGTGCTCATGGCGCTGATGGGCGGCGGCGTGAACGCCGTGCTGACCTATGCTCTCAGCCCCGACACCCGGGCCATGCTGGGCGATATGGGCATCCCCGCCTTCGGCGCGGGCGAGGGCAGCTGCGAGGACGCGGTGCGCCGCTTCCTTGCGGGCGAGCTGTCCTATACCGCGCCCGCCTCCTGCGGGGGCGATTGCGCCGGCTGCTCCGGCTGCAGCCACTAAACGAAAAATGAAGCAGCCTTCCGAATGTCGGAAGGCTGCTTTTGCTTTGCCCGTTTCTACTCCTGCTCCTCCAGCAGATAGTGGAGCATCCGCTCCGGCTGCTCCAGAAACTGCCGTGTCACGCGGTAATGCTCCGTCTCGCGGTAGTCAACGCTCCGGATGCCGTCGTCGCTCAGCTCCAGCACCTCCGCCCCGGGAAACGCCATCAGCAGGGGCGAATGGGTGGCGATGATGAACTGCGAATCCTGCTTCACCAATGCGTCCAGCGCCGCCAGCAGCGACAGCTGCCGCATGGGCGAAAGGGCGGCCTCCGGCTCGTCCAGCAGGTACAGTCCCTTCCCGCCGAAGCGGTTCAGGACCAGGGACAGGAAGCTCTCGCCGTGGGACTGTCCATGCAGCGACACACCGCCATAGCTCTCCAGCAGGCCCGGCATCTCCCGTTCCAGCTGATCCACGTTGGTGGCGAAGTTGTAAAAGCTCTCTGCCCGCAGGAAAAAGCCGTCCTTCGGATAGGCGCAGCGCCCCAGGGCGATGCAGCGGTGCAGCTCGGAATGGGTGCTGCTGGTGGAAAAATCGAAATTCCGCGTGCCGCCCTCGGCGTTGAAGCCCGCTGCCACGGCGATGGCCTCGAGCAGGGTGGACTTCCCCGTGCCGTTCTCGCCCACGAGGAAGGTCACGGGCGCATGGAAGCGCAGCGTCCCCGTCTGACGGAGATACCGCACCACGGGCAGGCCGCGGAGATACGAGCCCTCCGGCGGTTCCTGCCGCCAGATCACCCGCTCGATATAGCGTCCCTCCGTCCACATTGCCGCGCGCCTCCTTTCCCCGTGTTTTCTTTATGGTACGACAAAACCATCCGCCGTGCAAGAGGAAACGCCGCCTGGACAGCCGTCCCGCCGACGTTCGTTTCCCCTATTCCGGAGTGTACCACCAGATGCTGTCCACCGTCGTCTCCGCCAGCAGCGTTCCCGCCGCGTCATAGCCCAGCGCCGTCAGCTCGCTGAGGAAACGATGATCCGCCCCGTTGGCATTGATCTCCGCCGAGCCGACCGCCAGCGCGTCACAGAGGACATAGCGTCTGCCGTCCAGGCGGAAAAACGCCTCCTCCGGCATCTCCCAATAGCGGAAGTCGTCCTCGATCCCCGTGCCGGGGCGCCAGCGCAGCACGATGCGCGCGATGCGCTCGTCGTCCACCCGACCGAAAAGCCGGGCGCTCTCCGCCTCGCCCTGTCCGTGATAGCGCCAGCCCAGCGCCATGGTCTCTCCCCGGCGGATAGCTGCGGCGCACCGATCCCGTACGCCCCAGCCCAGCAGCGGGTGAAATTCCAGCGAGCAGAGCACGATCCCATTCTCGCCCTCGATCAGCTCCTGCACGGCGAAGCGATAGATCGGCAGCGCGTCGCTGTGATAGCGGTAGATCACCTGCGGCTTCGTCAGGTTCACCTCCGCCGCAGCGTCCCGCGCCGCCTGCGCGGGCAGGGAGTTCACCACCCCCAGCAGATTCAGCGCCGCCAGCAGCAGCACAGCAAGCGCCAGCCGCCGCAGCGCCCGCTGCTTTCTCGTATAGCATTTTTTCATGCCGCCGCCTCCCAGTCCAGAGGGAGCTCCACCGTCCGCTCCTCGCCCAGCCAGCTGATGACGGCGACCACGCGCTCTGTCCCCTCCGGCACCGTCAGCCGAGCCCTCCAATAGCGGACATAGGCATTACTCTCGCCACCGCCGCCCATGCACAACGTCGTCTCCCGCTCTCCCGGGAGGAAATAGTCGATCGCCAGATTGCCCGCCGCACGCCCCAGCTGGTGTGCGGAATAGGTGCAGGTGTAGACATCCACCTGATCCGGCGCCGTCAGGCGGATGGCGAAGAACTCCACCACGCTGCCGCCGCAGTCCACCTGAATGTCCAGCTCATGTGCGTTCTCGCGCTGCTCCGCCGTCAGGTGGCTCATGGGATCCAGCCGCACCCGCGCACTGCTGCATACCAGCCGTCCCACTAAGATTGAGCCCGCGATGCACGCGATAAGCAGCAGCACCAGCACCGCCTCCATCACATAGCCCGCCACGAGCCAGCCGAAGGAATAGCATTTTTGCAGCTCCCGCGCGGTCTCCGCCGGGTCGCCCATGGCGTCGGCCGCCTTTTTCTCCGCCGCCGTCTCGTCGTATCCCAGCTCCAACAGCGCCAGCATATGATCCTCCATATGCCCGTCCAGCTCCCGCCGCAGCGCCTCCTTCTCCTTTTCCGTCACATGGCGCAGTCCCCACAGGACTGCCGCCGTGTAGTCCTCCCGCTTCATGACCGTGCCCTCCTCAGGCGGGGCACGCGCCCAGCACCGCGTTCACCGCCGCGCTGTAGCGCTGCCATTCCTTCGCCTCCTCCGTCAGCGCTTCCTTTCCCTTTCGGGTCAGATGATAGTACCGGCGCAGCCGTCCCGTGGGGGCCGTCTGCTCGTAGGCCTCCACCAGCCCGTCTTTTTCCAGACCGTGCAGCACGGGGTACAGCGTCCCCTCCTTCATGGTAAAGATGCCCTCGCTGCGGCGCTCCAGCTCCGTGATCATCTGATAACCGTAGAGGTCGCCGCCGGTGAGCAGACTCAGCACCAGCAGACGGGTATGCTCCAGATTCTGTTTCTTCATGATGTGCCCTCCTAGATACCTCGAAACTCTATGTATTCGTTATACCTCGAACCACGATGTATGTCAAGGAGGATTTTTCCGCCGCGCAAAAAGATCCCGGCGGAGAGCTTCTCCGCCGGGATCGATCCGTTCTTTCTGTTATGCCTTTTTGCCGCCGTGGAGGGCCTTCATGCGCTTTTCGTGGTCCAGAATGGACTTGCGCATGCGGAGGTTCTTGGGCGTGACCTCCAGCAGCTCGTCGTCGCCCAGAAATTCCAGGCACTGCTCAAGACTCATCTGGCGGGGCGGCGTGAGACGCAGGGCCTCGTCGCTGCCGCTGGCGCGCATGTTGGTCAGCTGCTTCTTCTTGCAGACGTTCACGGCGATATCCTCCGCCTTGGGGGAGACGCCCACCACCATGCCGGCGTACACGTCCACGCCCGCGCCGATGAAGAGGGTGCCGCGCTCCTGCGCGTTGAAAAGACCGTAGGTCACGCTTTCGCCCGTCTCGAAGGCCACCAGACTGCCGCAGCTGCGGCGGCTGACCTCGCCGCGGAAGGGCGCATAGCTGTCGAATACCGAGGCCATGATGCCCTCGCCCCGGGTGTCGGTCAGGAACTCGTTGCGATAGCCGAAGAGGCCGCGGGCGGGAACCAGGAATTCCAGCTTCATGCGGCTGCCCACAGGGGTCATCTCCAGCAGGTCGCCCTTGCGGCTGCCGATCTTCTCGATCACCGCGCCCACCGCGTCGGCGGGCACATCGGTAACAAGGCGCTCCATGGGCTCGCAGAGCTGGCCGTCGATGGTCTGATACAGCACGCGGGGGGGCGAGACCTGGAACTCATAACCCTCGCGGCGCATGGTCTCGATAAGAATGGAAAGGTGCATCTCGCCGCGGCCCGCCACGTTGAAGGAGTCGGATGCGCCCTCCAGCTCGCTGACCCGCAGGGACACGTCCTTCAGCGTCTCGCGCTCCAGACGGTCGCGGAGCTGGCGGGAGGTGACGAACTTGCCCTCGCGCCCGCAGAAGGGAGAGTCGTTGATGGAGAAGGTCATCTCGATGGTGGGGGCGGAGATCTTCACAAAGGGCAGAGGCTCCACCGCCGTGGGGGCGCAGATGGTGTCGCCGATGGTGATGTCGCCGATGCCGCTGAGGGCGATGATGTTGCCGGCGTCCGCCTCGGTGACGGGCTTGCGGCCCAGACCATCGAACTCAAACAGGGCAACGGCACGGGCCTTGCGGCTCTGCTCGGGATCGTGATAGTTGCACACCACGATGTCCTGATTCTGCTTCAGCGCGCCGCGCTCCACCCGGCCGATGGCGATGCGGCCCACATAGTCGTTGTAGTCGATGGCGCTGACCAGCATCTGGAAGGGCTGATCCAGATCCGCCTCCGGCGCGGGGATGTATTCCAGAACGGTGTCGAACAGGGGCTTCAGATCCGTGCCCAGCACGTCGGGAGAGTAGGAGGCGATGCCCTGACGGCCGGAGCAGAACAGGGTGGGCGAATCGAACTGCTCCTCGGTGGCGTTCAGATCCATCAGCAGCTCCAGCACCTCGTCCATGACCTCGTGGATGCGCTGATCGGGGCGATCCACCTTGTTCACCACCACGATGACCCGGTGGCCCAGCTCCAGCGCCTTGCTCAGGACGAAGCGGGTCTGGGGCATGGGGCCCTCCGCCGCGTCCACCAGCAGGATGACGCCGTTGACCATCTTCAGGATACGCTCCACCTCGCCGCCGAAGTCGGCGTGGCCCGGGGTATCCACGATGTTGATCTTGGTGTCGCCATACTGGATGGCGGTGTTCTTGGCAAGGATGGTGATGCCGCGCTCCCGCTCCAGGTCGTTGGAGTCCATGACGCGATCCACCACTTCCTGATTCTCGCGGTAGACGCCGCCCTGCTTCAGCATCTCGTCCACGAGGGTGGTCTTGCCGTGGTCCACGTGGGCAATGATGGCTACGTTTCTCAGCTTTTCGTTTCTCATGAAAGAACCTTCCTTCTTCGTCTTGCAATAACTGAAATAGTATATGCCCTTTTTTTCGCATTTGCAAGATTTTTGGGCAAATAATCCGCCTGTTTGCGCACTTTTTCTTCCTTTCGTCCTCCCGCCCTTCATTGACAAGCGTCAGGAAACCCGCTATAATATTGACCCGCAGGTCTCCCTGCCCCATCTGCCCCCGTAGCTCAGCTGGATAGAGCGTCCGCCTCCTAAGCGGAAGGTCGCGCGTTCGAATCGCGCCGGGGGTGCCACGTCGTCGCGGACTTCGTATCGTTCGCGATGACTTTTTTATCAAAAAGTCATCGCTCATTCATTCCGTCGCTCCTCCTTTTCCAATCGCAAACGCGCTGCTGGTTTGCGATTGGATTTTTGGTATCGTCCAAAATATCCGAAGCGTCCGGCTCAGACAGATCGTCAGCGGCGTTTGCGTGTGGACTTGCATCCGCTGACTGCAAAGATGGCGTAACCTGCCTCCACACGCGGGCGACCAAAAAGCGGGGCCCGCTCCCCGCCGCCATACCAAAAAACGCAAAGCCGCCGCTCCCATCGGGAGCGGCGGCTTTTTCTTCCTTTTTCGCAGGATCAGTCCAGCAGACCGTCCAGCTCGTCGATCAGCTCGCCGAAGAGGGACAGTGCATCGTTGATGGGGGCGGCGGTGCGCATGTCAACGCCCATGTCGCGCAGCAGTTCCACCGGCTCCTTGCTGCAGCCGCCGGAGAGGAACTTCTTGTAGTCCCGGACGGCGCTCTC
This sequence comes from uncultured Oscillospiraceae bacterium, assembly GCA_964414495.1. Classification (GTDB taxonomy): domain Bacteria; phylum Bacillota; class Clostridia; order Oscillospirales; family Oscillospiraceae; genus RGIG5472. The sequence continues at coordinate 12,523 of CAYPWQ010000004.1, read as the reverse complement.
ACCCTCCCGCAGGATGCGGTTGGCGATGGCCACGGCAGCGGCAAAGCTGGTGGCATACTGGAACACATAGTAATTCATATAGAAGTGGGGGATGCGGGTCCACTCCAGAGCGATCTCCTCGTCCGAGACCATGTCGGGGCCGAAGTAGAGCTTATTCAGCTCGTGATACTTCGCGCACAGGGCATCCGCCGTCAGGGCCTCGCCGCTCTCGGTCATTCTGCCCATGGCCAGCTCGAACTCAGCGAACATGGTCTGGCGATAGAGGGTGCCCTTGAACTGGTCAAGGAAATGGTTGACAAGGTAAGCCCGCTGCTTCTTGTCCCCGGTCTTCCCCAGCAGATGGCGCATCAGCAGGATCTCGTTGCAGGTGGAGGCCACCTCCGCCACGAAGATCACGTATTCCGCCGTGTTCACCGGCTGATTCCTGCAGGAATACCAGGTGTGCATGGCGTGGCCCATCTCATGGGCCAGGGTGAACATGCTGTCCAGATTGTCCTTGTGGTTCAGCAGCACATAGGGATGGGGCCAGCCGCAGCCGGTGCAGTACGCGCCGCCGCGCTTGCCGGTGTTTTCATACACGTCCACCCAGCGCTTGTCAAAGGCCTCCTTCAGCACGTCGGTATAGTCCTCGCCCAGCACGGCCAGCGCCTCCAGCACGGTCTGCTTTGCCTCGTCAAAGGGGATCTCCACGTCCGCGTCCGCCACGATGGGGGGATACACGTCGTACATGTGCAGCTCCTCCACGCCGAGAGCCTTCTTCCGCAGGGCGACATAGCGATACATCTTGTCCATGTTGGCGTGCACCGCGTCGATGAGATTCAGATACACGCTGGTGGGCACCTCGGTCACGTCCAGAGAGGCATCCAGCGTGGTGTCATAGTGCCGTGCGTCGGCAAAATACTTCAGCTGCTTGAACTGGCCGTTCAGGGCGGAGGCATAGGTGTTGCGGAACTCGCCCGCCCGGTGATAATAGGCCTTGAAAGCATTCTCCCGCAGGGTGCGGTCGCCGCTCATGAGCAGGGGCACCAGCGTGCCGTCGGTCAGGGCATGGGACTTGCCCTCGCTGTCGGTCACGTCGGGATAGCGCATGTCTGCATCCTGCAGCATGCTGAAGGTGCGGTGGGGACTGTCGCTGATCTCGCCGGCGGCGGCCAGCAGCTTCTCGCATTCGGGCGAGAGGATGTGCGCGCGGCGGCGGCGCAGCTTGTCGATGCTGCGGCGATAGGTCGCAAGCGCCGGCTCCTCGGCATAGAAGCGCTCCAGCGTCTCGTCGGAGAGCGCCATGATCTCGCTGGAGGCGAAGGCGCCCGCGCTGCTCAGCGCAACATAGGCGGACAGCGCCTTGCTCCGCAGGCCCTGATAATAGGAGTTGGCCACGTCCTGATCGCTGCGGCAGCTGGCATACTCCACCAGACGATAGACGCGCACATTGAGCTCGTCGTCCAGGCGGAACCACTGCAGCAGGGTCTCCGCACTCTCACCGAGACGGCCCGCAAAGGCCGCCACCTGCGCCGGACAGGTGCGCAGCGCCTCCAGCTCCGCGTTCCAGGCCTCGTCGCTTGCAAACATATGGCTCAGATCCCAGGTAAATTCCTCCGGCACCTCGGCGCGCGTGAGGATCGTCTTTCCATCCATAGCTGTATCCATCCTTTTCTGATTTCACCGGCGGGGCGCCGGGTGTTGTATCCTGTCCCATTATAGCGGAGCGCCGCGCCGAATACAAGCGGATTCTCTCTCCCGCGGCGGAGCATGGATTTTTTGCCGCGCCCTCTTGACAGGAGCGCGGCGCGGGGTTATATTAAAAACGCGCAATGCAAAACGAACGTTTCAGAACGTCAGCGTACAAACGATCAGGAGGAAGTCATGCCGCCAAAACCGAAATTCACCCGCGAGGAGATCGTCGCCGCCGCCCTCGGCATCGTATCGAAGCAGGGCGCGGACGCCCTGACCGCCAAGGAGCTGGGCGATGCCCTGGGCAGCTCCGCCCGCCCCATCTTCACCGTGTTCACCGGCATGGGCGAGGTGCAGCAGGAGGTGCGCGCCGCCGCCATGCGCCGGTTCGAGGACTATGTCCGCCGCCCGCAGCCGGATATCCCGCTGTTCAAGCAGGTGGGCATGCAGATGGTGCGCTTTGCCATGGAGGAGCCGAAGCTCTTTCAGCTGCTGTTCATGCAGGAGCGCGGCGGGCACAGCTTCGGCGACCTGTTCGCCGCCCTGGGCCCCACGGCGGAGCACTGCATGGAGCTGCTGCGCAGCGAGTATGGGCTGGACGGCGAAGCGGGGCGCTTCCTCTTCGAAAACGTCTGGATCTACACCTTCGGCGTGGGCTCGCTCTGCGCAACGGGTGGCTGCCGCTTTTCCGAGGCGCAGCTGGGGCAGATGCTCACCGCAGAGTTTCAGGCCATGCTGGGGCTGCTCCGATCCGGCGCGCTGCCGCAGTGAAACCGCCGCTTTGCACCGCACAACACCTTATATTTTTATTCTGAAGGAGACTGCTGTTTGAAATTCAACGCACTGTCACTGGAGCTTGTGGGCTGACCGGGAGGTTGGCAAATCCACATTCACCCGCCATTCCTCCCGGGAGATCGCCACACATCTTCAGGAGGAAACATGAACCGCGAAAACAAACGCAAGAGCTTTGAAAATGGGTATTTTAAGACCCATCCCTGCCACGACAGCTTCACCTGCAAGGTCTGCGGCCGTCTGGTCACACCGGAGAACGCCGGCAGCGACCACCGCAACCACTGTCCCAACTGTCTCAGCAGCCTGCATGTGGACATCGAACCCGGCGACCGGGCCTCTGACTGCGGCGGCATCATGGAGCCCGCGGCGGTCTGGGTGCGTCGGGGCGGCGAGTGGGCGCTGATCCACCGCTGCAAGCGCTGCGGCGCGCTCAGCTCCAACCGCGTGGCTGCCGACGACAATCCCATGAAGCTCATGTCCATCGCCCTGCGGCCCCTCTGCGAACCGCCCTTCCCGCTGGAGCGGATCGAGGAGCTCACCGCCCTCATGGGCGGCGAGGGCCGCATCAGGTAAACGGAACAGACGGGCGGGGCGGCAGCCCCGCCCGCTTTTCCCCGCCGCCGGAGACATCCGGCAGAAAAGGAATCCCCCATGGAACTCTATTACGAAGAACGCGGCAGCGGCACACCAAACTCATGGCCGCCAGTCTGCCCCACGGGCAGCTGGCTCTGCTGCCGGGAGATCATTTCATTGCCAATAAACAGTCCGCGGCCTTCAACGCCGCGGTGGAAAGCTTTCTCTGCGGCGGCGCGGAATGCGCTCCGCCGGAACAGCTCTGACAGAACAGGAGGCACCGCCCATGCATCGCACCGAAAAGCTCCTCGCCGCCGTCAGCGCCGCCCTCGGCACTGCGGCGCTCTCTTTCCTGCTGCTCTTTATCTTTGGCCGCGGCGACCGGGTGCTGCCCCTTCCGGCGGCCTGCGCCTGCGCGTCGCTGGCAGAGCTGTTCCGCGTTATCCGGAAGCTGCGCCTGCAGGAGCAGGCACAAGCTCACATTTTTTATATTTTCAATAGTCAAGGAGAACTATCACCATGGTCATCGTACTGATGGGCAACAGCTGCGTGGGCAAGTCCACCATCGCAGAGCTGCTGCGCCAGCAGCTTTCCGCCGAACTCATCAGCGGCAAGGACTATCTGCGCCTCGCCAAAAACGAGAGCGCGGCCAAAGCGCTGTTTCAGGAAAAGCTCCGCGCCGCCATGACAGGCGAAGCGGCGCTGATCTACGTCATCACGGAGAAGGAACTGCTGTCCCTGCTGCCGGAGGGCTGCCTGCGGGTGCTGGTCACGGCTCCCCTGCCGCAGATCCGCGAGCGCTTCGCCCAGCGGATGCACGGCCAGCTCCCTGCCCCCGTGTCCGCCATGCTGGAGCGGAAATACGGCGAGTTTGACGCCGAGCCCCACGCGCTCCATATCGACACCGCCGCGACGACGCCGGAGCAGGCCGTCGCCGCCATCACAGCCGCTCTTGCGGCAGGAGGGGCACAATGAAGGATACGCTGCATACCATTCAGACCTTTGCGCGGCTGGGCCGGGTGCTGAGCCGCATCGCCTATATCCTTGCCCTCGTCGGGTGCATCGCCTGCGCCGTTTCGCTGCTCCTGCTGCCTCTTGGCAGCGACGCGCTGCTGCGTCTCGGCGGCATCACGCTGTACGGCCCCGTCAGCGGCAGCGTGGACGGCGGCCTTGCGCTGGTGGCCGTGGCCCTGGGCAGCGGCCTGCTCCTGTGTCTCGGCGAGGCCATCCCCGCCTGGGCCGCCCAGCGCTATTTCCGCCGTGAGTGCGCCGCGGGCACGCCCTTCACCGCCGACGGTGCGCGGGAGCTGCTGCGCCTCGGCATCCTGACCGCCGCCGTCCCCGCGGGCAGCATCCTTCTCACCCAGATCCTGCAGGGTGTGGCCGCCCAGCTCTGGGCGGCGGAGCTGGACTTCGTTCCGGGCGCAGAGAGCAGCGTGCTGCTGGGTCTGCTGTTCCTCGCCCTGTCCCTCCTCTGCCGCTACGGTGCGGAGCTGACGGAAAACGCCGCCTGACTTCCGCCGCCGATTTTTGCCGCAAAACCGCTCATTTTCATCCTATTCCGGCGAATCGCACAACTTTTTCCTCTCTATTTTGCATTTTTGTCAGCTTGTCGCCGCGGCCCTTCCCTGCTATACTGAAAGTGGGGAAGGGTCTTTTTCTTTCCCCGGGGCCGCACCGCCGACCGACCTGTGGGCCTCCGGCCCGGAAAGGAGCAGACAGATGAAAGCAAAACGACAGCTTGCCGCCGTCCTGCTGGGGCTGGCGCTGGTGTTCGGCCTGTCCGCCGCGCAGCTGCGGCACACCGAGCGCGAAGCGGCCGCCGCCCAGCGCTTCAACGTGGCCGAGCAGTTCCTCTATCAGCTCTATGGCGGTATCCCGTCGCGCTATCAGCAGTCTCAGCTGGACGCAGAAGCGGGCAAGCCCTACCGCAGCTATCGCGCCGAATACGAGGCGCTGGCCACGCCGAACTTTCTCTCTTCCATGGAGCAGAGCCGCTGCCCCTATGCGCTGACGGATGCCTTTGTCTACGATACCGGCGCGCAGCTCCGCATCGACACGCTGGAGCTGGCGCGGGACGAAAGCGGCGACGCCGTCCTCTATCCCTTCATCTACGCCGTCGATTTCCGTCTTCTCCTGCCGGACGGCACGGAGTCCGAGAGCTATCGGGCCGAGGGGCAGCTCACCATCCGCCAGCAGGGGGAGGAAACGCTGGTGCACGATGTCACCCCCAACGACCAGAATTTGTTCTCTTACCTGGCCGAGCGCTACGCCGAGGGGAAGGCTTGAGGGAGCGCCTGACACGGGAATACAGCAGCCGCGCCCTTTTGGACGCGGCTGCTTTTTCGCCCCGCTGTTCTGCAATTGTAGATGCTGCACAAAGGGCACTGCCCATTTTCGGCGCTTTCACGGCGGAACGGGGCTTTCCTTTTCAGGGGACGTATGCTATTATAGTTGCAGCAATACTACAGATGTAGTATTACTGCAACAGGAACCCATCTCACAAGCCCACGGCTCCGCCGCAGAACGGAAGCCGCCACGAAAAAAGCCCTTTGTTTGATCCTGTCACTGAGGAGCAGGATGCGCTGAACCACCTGAGCATTTACCTTGACCTGCTGTACCCGGAGATCGAAGCAGAAGTCTACGCGAAATATGGTTATGCCAAGACCATCAGCGTTTATAGCACCAGAGATGGGCAGGGTTCCTCCGCGGTGTCCGGCTAGGATGCCCATCCCACGGTAAGCTGCAGTTCCCGTCTGCTGAATGTCTCTCCAAACGAGGCAAAGTAACTCTTTATAGCACTTTATTAAAAAGGAGACCCTATGTCGGTTTTTCAAAAACGTGCCACATACAGTCTTATTGTTCTGACACAGTTTTTCACGCTGGGACTGCTGCTTTTTATGCCGGAGCTGCTGGAGGAATCGGAACAGTCCTCCGTCTATCACGCCGCGCTGATTGCAACCGTTTCCCTGCTCGCCTATTATATGTGTATACTCTGGCAGACAGAAAACCGGCATCCCGTTATCACCAGCCCGTTCCACCTTGTCATTCGGGTTTTCTACGCTGCGATGATAGGGTTCTGCCTTTATCATGAGTTGCGGGCGCATTTTCATCTTCTGCGATTCTGTCTCGCCCTCGCCGAGATCGATTCCTTTACGCTTCTTCTGCTCCTGCTGGCGGAGCGACGACGGAAGACAGTAGAATAAGTCTGAAATCAACGAAGGCCGCGCCCAAAGGCGCGGCCTTCGTTTTTCTGCACAAAAGTTTCTGCCTGATCTTGTCTCATTTGTGCGATTTCTGCGCTTGACTTTAACCCTTTAAAGCTTTATACTGCAAAACATCAGGAGGGCAACCTCCCCAACACTCAGCCGAAAGGCGGAAAGGAGAACACGGCCATGCGTATCGCTCTTATCATCCTCGTTGCTGCCGCTCTGTCCTTCTTCCGCTACTTTATGGCCCGCTTTTTTGGGGGCTTTATTTTCGATCCTGTTTTTCAGAGGACTGAGCCGGCTGAGACACCGAACCTGACGCGGTGAACCATCCTTCCGTTTGAAAACGGCTTTGTTCCCTGAACGAGGAACAAAGCCGTTTTTCTTATTACGTCCCCACAATTTTTACATGCAGATAAGGAGATCCGTTATGAAAAAGAAGATGCTTGCAATGCTCCTGGCTCTTACGATGAGCCTTTCCCTGGCCGCCTGCGGCGGCGATGACGGCAGCGCCGATCCCGGTGACGATGGTGCCGACGGTGCCAAGACCTATGTGGTGGGCATTTCCCAGCTGGTCCAGCACGAGGCGCTGGACGCCGCCACCCAGGGCTTCAAGGATGCGCTGACCGAGGCTCTCGGTGACGCGGTGGAATTCCGCGAGCAGAACGCCGCCGGTGACAGCGCCACCTGCACCACCATTGCCAACCAGTTCGTGTCTGAAAACGTGGATCTGATCCTGGCCAATGCCACCGGCGCTCTGCAGGCCGCAGCCGCCGCCACCGGCGACATCCCCATCCTCGGCACCTCCATCACGGAGTACGGCGTGGCCCTGAGCCTCAGCGATTTCAACGGCACCGTGGGCGGCAACATCTCCGGCACCTCCGACCTGGCCCCTCTGGATCAGCAGGCCGCCATGGTTACGGAATGGTTCCCTGAGGCCCAGACCGCCGGCATCCTCTACTGCGCCAGCGAGCCCAACTCCGTCTACCAGTCCGACGTGGTGGAGGCCGCGCTGAAGGCCGCCGGCCTCACCGTGAAGGTCTACACCTTCTCTGACTCCAACGATGTGAGCAGCGTCACCGCCGCTGCCTGCGCCGAGTGCGACGTGCTCTACATCCCCACCGACAACACCGCCGCCTCCTGCACGGAAGCCATCAACAACGTGGCGCAGCCCGCAGGCGTGCCCATCATCGCGGGCGAGGCGGGCATCTGCACCGGCTGCGGCGTGGCCACCCTCTCCATCGACTACTACGAGCTGGGCCGCACCACCGGCGAGATGGCCGTGAAGATCCTGACCGGCGAGAGCAATATCTCCGACATGCCCATCGAATACTATGCAAACCCCGTGAAGAAGTACAACCCCACGCTCTGCGAGGCACTGGGCCTCACCGTCCCCGAGGGCTATGTCTCCGTGCTGGACTGAGCCCCCACCGCTGAACCGAACCGCATCCTCTCCCGGCGGCCTTCGCCGCCGGGAGGACGCTGCAAAAGCGGAGGAAAATCCGTTTCCGACGCAGCGGCCTTTCCTCTGCCTTTGCGATCCCACAATAAACTCGAAGAAGGGAACCACGTTATGGCTATTCTGAACTACTTCGCCTCCCTGAACCCGCTGAATCTGCTGAAGGCCATGCCCGGCGGCGCAGCGCAGGGCATCGTCTGGGGCATCATGGCCCTCGGCGTTTACATCACCTTCCGCCTGCTGGACATCGCAGATCTGACGGTGGACGGCTCCTTCACCACCGGCGGCGCCACCGCCGTCGTGCTGATCCTGGCGGGCGTCCCCGCGCCGCTGGCTCTGCTGGGCGCGGCGGCGGCAGGCATCCTGGCAGGTCTTGTCACCGGTCTGCTCCACACCCGCCTCGGCATCCCCGCCATCCTCTCCGGCATCCTGACCCAGTTCGCCCTCTACTCCATCAACCTGCACATCATGGGCGGCTGGCGGGGCGTGGCGAACCGCGCGGTGAACCCCGATCAGTTCTCCCTCCTCATCACCAGCCGCACCGTGCCCCGCTCCATTCTCGTGGGCCTCATTCTGGCGGCTCTCATCATCTGGGTGCTGTACTGGTACTTCGGCACCGAGCAGGGCAGCGCCATCCGCGCCACCGGCTCCAACCCCGCCATGTGCCGCGCCCTCGGCATCAACATCGACAACATGAAGGTCATCGGCCTTGCCCTCAGCAACGGTCTCGTGGCTCTCTCCGGCGGCCTCATGGCCCAGTATCAGGGCTCCGCCGATATCAACATGGGCCGCGGCTCCATCGTCATCGGCCTTGCCGCCGTCATCATCGGCGAGGTGCTGTGCGACCTGGTGTTCCCCAAGGGCTCCAACTTCGGCGTGCGTCTGGGATTCCTGATCCTGGGCGGCATCGTGTACTACCTGGTGGTGGTCGCGGTGCTGTGGCTGAAGCTGCCCTCCAACGATCTGAAGCTCTTCACCGCCGCTGTGGTGGCCGTGTTCCTGGCCATCCCCCACATGCAGGCGCAGTCCCGCAGCTCCTTCAAGCGCAGCCGGAAAGGAGGCAAGACCCATGCTTAAGCTCGAAAATATCAGCAAGACCTTCAACCGCGGCACCATCAACGAAAAGCGGGCGCTCTCCGGTCTGTCCCTTCATCTGAAGGAGGGCGACTTCGTCACCGTCATCGGCGGCAACGGCGCGGGCAAGTCCACCATGCTGAACGCCGTGGCCGGCGTCTGGCCCGTGGACGAGGGGCGCATCCTCATCGACGGCGCCGATGTCACCGCTCTGGCCGAGCATCAGCGTGCGCCCTACATCGGCCGCGTGTTCCAGGATCCCATGATGGGCACCGCGCCCAACATGCAGCTGGAGGAAAATCTGGCACTGGCCCTGCGCCGCGGGCAGAAGCGCGGTCTCTCCTGGGGCGTCACCGCCGCAGAGAAGGAGGTCTACCGCGAAAAGCTGAAAACGCTGGGTCTGGGTCTGGAGGATCGCATGACTGCCAAGGTGGGCCTGCTCTCCGGCGGCCAGCGTCAGGCGCTGACCCTGCTGATGGCATCCCTGCGCAAGCCCAGGCTCCTGCTCCTTGACGAGCACACCGCCGCTCTTGACCCCGCCACTGCCGCCAAGGTGCTGGAGCTCAGCGACCGCATCATCGCCGAGGACGGCCTCACCGCCCTGATGATCACCCACAACATGTCCGATGCCATCGCCCACGGCAACCGCCTCATCATGATGAACGAGGGCCGCATCATCCTCGACATCGCAGGCGAGGAGAAAAAGCACCTGACCAAGCAGGAGCTGCTGCAAAAGTTCGCCGAGGTCTCCGGCCAGCACGAGGAGAGCGACAAGCTGCTCCTGTCCTGAATCCGCTCATCCCCTTCTTTCATTTTTCCATACACCCCCCAGCAAGGGAAAGCGCCCGGTCATTGACCGGGCGCTTTCCCTTTTCCCCCCTCGTGGGGACGGTTCATTTTTCCCTCGCGGGGTGCGGCATAATTTCAGTGTGATGGCGCGGCAGTTTCCGCAGTGCCTGCGGAGAGGGAGTGACCCCGCGCTGGGATTCCACCGCACCCCGCGTGGGAGAAAAAACATGCCCCTCGGCAGAACATGCAAAAAAACCGACCGGCAGAAAGCGAAGCTGCGCATGGCAACCGCGTTTTCCGCCGGCCGGTCTCCTTATGTCATCACCCGATTGGAAAAGGGAGGCAATCGTTGTAGTCAAATCAGGCACATTTGGCTGCGGGTGAATCCATCGGAAAAGAGAATGAAAAAAATGGGAGGTCCAGTGTCTATCGGGTTCAGTTGGCCGCGTGCTCCACGTCATACATGTGGTCGATCAGGCGCAGCAGCTGGTTGGAATAGCCAACCTCGTTGTCGTACCAGGAGACCACCTTCACGAAGCTGTCGGTCAGGGCGATGCCCGCCTTGGCATCGAAAATGCTGGCGCGGTCATCCTCCAGGAAGTCGGAGGAGACGACGGCCTCGTCGGTGTAGCCCAGGATGCCCTTCATGCTGCCCTCGGAAGCGGACTTCATGGCGGCGCAGATCTCCTCATAGGAGGCGGGCTTTTCCAGATTCACGGTCAGATCCACCACGGAAACGTCCAGAGTGGGCACGCGCATGGACATGCCGGTGAGCTTGCCGTTCAGGGCGGGGATCACCTTGCCCACGGCCTTGGCCGCGCCGGTGGAGCTGGGGATGATGTTGCCGGTGGCCGCGCGGCCGCCGCGCCAATCCTTGGCAGAGGGGCCGTCCACGGTCTTCTGGGTGGCGGTGACGGAGTGGACGGTGGTCATCAGGCCGTCACGGATGCCAAAGCTCTCGTGCAGCACCTTGGCGATGGGGGCAAGGCAGTTGGTGGTGCAGGAGGCGTTGGACACGATGGTCATATCGGGAGTGAACTTGTCCTCGTTCACGCCCACGACGAACATGGGAGTGTCGTCCTTGGAGGGGGCGGACATGACGACGCGCTTGGCGCCGGCAGCGAGATGGGCAGCTGCCTTTTCCTTCGTCAGGAACAGGCCGGTGGATTCCACCACGCAGTCCACACGCAGCTGGCCCCAGGGCAGACGGGAGGGATCCTTCTCCGCGTAAACGGGGATCTCGCGGCCATCCACCACGATGCCGGTCCCGGTGTGACCCACCTCGGCCTGGAAGCGGCCATGCATGGTGTCGAACTTCAGCATATAGGCAAGATAGTCGGGCGTGCAGAGGTCATTGATCGCCACGATCTCGATCTCGGGGAAATTCTTGGACGCACGGAACACCATGCGGCCGATGCGGCCGAAGCCATTGATTGCAACTCTGATCTTCTTCATCACAGTCTTCCTTTCTGTTTGCTTTTCCTTGTTCCGTTGTTATTGTAACAACAACGCGCCCGGGTGTCAACTGTCAAACCGCAAGTTTTGACTGTTGGTTTAACAGTGCTTTTGTGAAAGTTGCTGCACTTTTTCGCCTTCGGTAACGATACCAGGTCAAAAGCTCACAGCAGCACCGTGCCCGCCTGCCGGAAATGCTGCGCAAGGCCCTCCTCCAGTCCGGCATCGGTGATGACGGCGTGGATCTCGCCGGGCTCGGCAAAGGTGAAGGGGTTCACCCGGCCCACCTTCTGCGAGTCCATCAGCACCACCACCTGCTCGCTGCGGCTGATGATCGCCCGCTTCAGCTCCGCCTCGGCCTCCACCGCGCAGTTGAAGCCCGTGCGCTCGCTGTAGCCGGTGGTGCCGAGAAAGGCGATGTTGAAGTTGAGCCGCCCGATCTCGCTGATGCTGCGCGCGCCGTTGACACAGAGACTGTTGCGGTTGATTTCGCCGCCGATGAGATGGGAGCGCACGTTTTTCAGCTTGGCCAGCTCCAGCGCGCAGTTGATGCCGCTGGTAAAGACCATATAGGAATCGTCGGGGAACTGACTGGCCATGTGGATGGCGGTGGAGCCGGAGTCCAGAAACACGGACATGCCGGGGCGCAGATATTTCAGCGCCTTTTTCACGATGAGGCGCTTGCCCTCCGCGTTGCGGGAGGCGCGCAGGTCAAAGGCATCGTCCGTGCCCACCAGATTGCCGAGAGAGCGCGCGCCGCCGTACACCCGGACGATGCGCCGCTCCTCGTCCAGCGCCCGCAGGTCGCTGCGCAGCGTCATCTCCGAAACATCGGGAAAGGCCTGCTTCAATTGGGCAAAGCTCAGCGTCCCCTCGCGGTTCACCAGCTCCTCGATCTGACTTCTTCTCTGATTCATAAGTGTGTTCTCCTTTTTCTTTCCGGATCAGGCCGGGGCACTTACCGGCAGGGCCGATTTTTCCGCTTTCTGCGGACGGAGGCAAAGAACTTGGCGAAGGCCGCCACCAGCACGATGCCGAGGGACAGCGCCACCGTCAGCTCCAGCGTGGCGAGCGCCTTCTGCAGGAAGCGGGTCATGTCACCGCTGAGGGCGAAGTCCGCCGAATAGTAAAGTCCGCCGCCGGGGATCAGGGGCACCAGAGCCAGGATGCAGAAGGTGCTGGCCGGGGTCTTGCAGACCCGGGCCATGATCTCCGCATAGGCAGAGGTGACCACCGAAACGATAAAATAGCGCATGGGCTCGCTCTCAAGGACGAGCCCCAGCAGCAGATACATGGCCCAGCCCAGCATCCCGCCCAGCGCGGCCAGCCACAGCTTTTTCCCCCGACTGTTGAAGGTGATGCCGAAGCCCAGCGTGCCGAAGAACGCCGTGACCACCTGGATCAGCGCATCCGTGCCCGTCATACCACACCTCCGAACAGCCAGCTCACCAGCACATAGCCCGCCGCAATGACAAAGGCCATGAGCACCACTTCGATCAGG
>CAYPWQ010000003.1:0-20276 GCA_964414495.1 uncultured Oscillospiraceae bacterium | reverse complement strand
AAACTCAAGGTTTTCACCATTTTTGATTTTACTGTTTTACGACCACCCGGCTAATGTCCGGGCGGTGTTTTTATCGCACAGGGTCATGCCGCATTTCGCGCCCGCAGACGCGAATGAATTGAGATCATTTTCGCCCGCGACATGCGCGTGGGCGAAAATACTTCTCGCGGAGCACGTGTCGAGTCATCCGCCTGCGGCGGATGACGAGGCGCAGAGCGCAGCGCATCCCCTTCCTGAAAAATCACTTTGGATTTTTCAGGATTTACGCAAGCCCCAGCGCCTCTTCCGAGCTGTACATTCCCGGCTGCTGCTCCTTCAGGAACAGGATGCAGTCCAGCGAGCCCTTGGCAAAGGTACCGTAATCATAGGCGTGGTGGGTCAGCTCGATGCGTTCGCCATCCATACCGAAGATGACGGTGTGGGTCGAGGCAATGTTGCCGCTGCGGACGGAGTGATAGGTGATCTCCTTCTCGCCCCGGGCGCCCTTCCCCTGACGGCCGAATCTGACCTGCTCGTCCCAGTTCACGCCCAGCTCCTCGGCGATGATGCGACCCATGACCTTGGAGGTGCCGCTGGGGGCATCCAGCTTTTTGTTGTCGTGCATTTCGAGGATGTCCACGTCGGACTCCTGCCCCACGGCCCGCGTGATGGTGCGCAGCAGCTCATACACCAGATTCACTGCCTTGGAGGTGTTGTGGGACTCGGCGATGGCAATGTGCTTGCCGGCCTCGGCGATCTCCGCCTCCTGCTCGTCGCTGAAGCCAGTGGTGCCGAGCAGCAGGGGCTTATGATGCTTCACGCAGGCACGTACCACCTGCATGGAGAGCTCCACTGTGGAGAAATCCACCACGCCGTCGCATTCGCCGATGATCTCCTCGATGTCGCCATAGATCTTCGCGCCCACGGTATCGCCGTGGGTGGCGGCGCTGATATCCTGGCCGATATAGCTGCGGGCGGGGTTACCCACCGCGCCCACGATGGTAAAGTCGTTGGGACGCTTCAGCGCCTCCCGCACCACCAGTTTGCCCATTTTGCCGCTGGGAGCCGTGATGACGATCTTCATAAAAAGCCCTCCTGCTCTGTATTCTGCCGGTGGCAGAAAAATTTGGTATCACATGTTGATTGTATCACAGCCGCCGCAGATTACAAGGCCGCGCCGGGGATTTCCGCCGCAAAAAATCCTGACTGCCGGTGAAACAAAAATGAAAAAGGAGGGCGCGGCGCGCCCTCCTTTCGGTTTCAGCTGTCGGTCTCCTCGGTGAAATGCACATGGCTGAAAATATGGTCGGAGCAATAGCAGTGATAGCCCGCGCAGCGGGAGCAGTACCGGAACTGGAGTTCCGGATGATCCGCGTCGGTGCGGCCGCAGACGCAGCACTTGTGGTGATAGCCCTGCTGGGCCTGCCGCGCCTGCTCCGCCTGCGCCGCGCGGACGTTGGCGCGATACTGCCGCGCCTGGGGAGAATTGCGGTAACGCTGCTGCTGACGGCGGCGGGCGAAATAGGGGGAGAAATAGACGAAGAAGTTCAGGATGGCCACAAGGGGCATCAGCGCCGCCACGATGCTGCCGCCCAGCAGATTCGCCACCACGTCGAAGGCAAAGACCGCCGCGTCCACATAGGCCAGCCACTTCACCTTGATGGGGATGATATAGAACAGCAGCACCTGCATGTCGGGATACAGCATGGCAAAGGCGAAGAACATGGAGAGATTGATGTACGCCGTGCCCACCACGACGCCGCCAAGACCCAGCAGCTGCCCCGCAAGGGCGGCCAGAATGGTCAGCACCACGCCGCTGACATAGTAAATGGTGAAGCGGCCCTCGCCCCAGTTGCGCTCCAGCGCATTGCCGATGAAATAGTAAAAGTACAGGGAGATCAGCAGGAAGAAGGGATTGCTCTGCGTGGGCACGAACACGAAGGTCACGAGCCGCCACAGCTCGCCCCGCAGCACACAGTCCATGTCCAGCCAGAGAAAGCTGGTGGCGCCGCTGCTGGAAAACAGGGTCAGCAGATACACCGCCACCGTGCCGCCCACGATGTAGAGCATCAGATTGGGGATGCCGAAGCGCGGGTGCCGCGCGCAGAAGCGGTCGATCCGGTCGTTCAGTTTTTGCAGCATGAAAAGCCTCCTCCGCGGGACAGGACCCGCCCACTCACATTTTTATCCCATTGTACCCGTTTCTGGCAGAAAAGTCATTAACTTTCTGCAAATGATTGGCGAGTCGCCGCAAAAATCGGCGGGCTGCGCTGTTTTTCTGCCGTTGGCTCTTTTCAAACGGCGGCAGCTGTGATAAACTGGAGCTCGCGCCGCGCCCGCGGCGCAGAGTCCTGTTGTAAAGGAGAGCGTTTTCATGCTGTTTCTGCTGCTTGCCATCCTCAGCAGCACCGCCACCGCCGTGATGATGCGGCTGAGCGGACGCTATATCCGTGGCGATGTGAGCCTGCTGGCAACGAACTATATCGTCTGCTCCATTCTGGCGGCGGCCTACACCGGCTTTGCCCATCCGTTTCCGACGGCGGAGGGCCTGGGCTTTACCCTGGGCCTCGGCGCGGTCAATGGTGCGCTGTATCTCTCCGGCTTTATCCTGCTGCAATGGAACGTGAAGCACAACGGCGTGGTGCTGTCCTCCACCTTCCAGCGTCTGGGCGTGCTGGTGCCCATCGCCCTCGCGGTGCTGCTCTACGGCGAGACGCCGCAGCCCATGCAGCTGCTGGGCTATGCGGGGGCGCTGGCCGCCATCCTCCTGATCCATTTTGACGGGGAGCAGAGCTCCGGCGGCCGCAGCCGCAGCCTTCTGCTGCTTCTTCTGCTGTGCTGCGGCTTCTGCGACGCCTTTTCCAAGGTCTTTGAGCAGGGGGGCTATCCGGCGCTGGAAAACCACTTCCTCCTCTATACCTTCTGCGCGGCGCTGATCCTGGCGTTGCTGCTGGTGCTGCGGCGCAGGCAGCGCATCGGCAAATGGGAGCTGCTGTTCGGTGTGCTGGTGGGCGTGCCCAATTATTTCAGCGCCCGCTTCCTGCTGCTCTCGCTCTCCACGGTGCCCGCCGTCATCGCCTATCCCCTTTGCAGCGTGGGCAGCATCGTGGCGGCCAGCATCGCGGGGGTGCTGCTGTTCCACGAGCGGCTGAGCCGCCGCCGCTGGGTCGCCCTCGGCATCATCGCGTTCTCCATCGTGCTGCTGAATCTGTGATGCATCGCGCCCGTCCCGGCCTGCCGGGGCGGGACTTTTTTCCCGTTTCGCCCCTTTCGTGCGGAAATTTTTGCTTTTCTGCGCAAAACCCGCAGTTTTCTCTTGACAAAGCGGGGACGGTTCTCTATACTATCCTGTGCAACTGAATACCTTATCAAGAGTGACGGAGGGATCGGCCCGATGAAGTCACGGCAACCTGCCTTCCGCAAGGTGCCAAATCCGACGAGTGATTCGACAGATGAGGAGCAAGCTCAACACGATCCGTCGATTGCGCGGAGCGTGTTTTTTTGCGCTCCTGAAGGAATCCTGTTCAGCTGCGGCAAATCAAGAAAATCAAAAAAGGAGTGCAAAAAATCATGGCAAGAAGACTGTTTACTTCCGAATCCGTCACCGAGGGGCATCCCGACAAGATCTGCGACCAGATCTCCGACGCGGTGCTGGATGCCATCCTCGCCGCCGACCCCATGGGCCGCGTGGCCTGCGAGACCACCGTCAACACCGGCCTCATCCACGTCATGGGTGAGATCACCACCAGCTGCTATGTGGACATCGCCAAGATCGCCCGGGAGGTCGTCCGCGGCATCGGCTATGACCGCGCCAAGTATGGCTTCGACTGCGACACCTGCGGCGTGATCCAGAGCATCGACGAGCAGTCCGGCGACATCGCCATGGGCGTGGACAAGTCTCTCGAGAGCAAGGAGAGCGGCGACGACGGCCTCGACAACGGCGCGGGCGACCAGGGCATGATGTTCGGCTATGCCTGCGACGAGACCCCCGAGCTGATGCCTCTCGCTATCTCCCTCTCCCACAAGATGGCCAAGCGTCTGACCGACGTGCGCAAGCAGGGTCTTGTGGACTATCTCCGTCCCGACGGCAAGACCCAGATCACCGTGGAATACGATGAAAACGGCCGCCCCTTCCGGGTGGACACCGTGGTGCTCTCCACCCAGCACAGCCCCGATGTGACGCTGGAGCAGATCCGCCGCGACATGACCGAGCTGGTGATCCGTCCCTCCGTGCCCGAGGGCCTGATGGACGAAAACACCAAGATCTATGTGAACCCCACCGGCCGCTTCGTCATCGGCGGCCCCCAGGGCGACAGCGGTCTCACCGGCCGCAAGATCATCGTGGATACCTACGGCGGCAGCGCGCCCCACGGCGGCGGTGCCTTCTCCGGCAAGGATCCCACCAAGGTGGACCGCAGCGCGGCCTACGCCGCCCGCTGGGTGGCCAAGAACGTGGTGGCCGCCGGTCTCGCCACCCGCTGCCAGGTGCAGCTGGCCTATGCCATCGGCGTGGCCCATCCCGTGAGCATCCTGGTGGAGACCTTCGGCACCGGCATCGTCAGCGACGACCGTCTGGAGGCCGCGGTGGAGAAGGTCTTTGACCTGCGCCCCACCGCCATCATCCGCGACCTCGACCTGCGCAAGCCCATCTATCAGCAGCTGGCCGCCTATGGTCACATGGGCCGCGAGGATCTGGGCGTGGCCTGGGAAAAGACCGACCGCGTGGACGCGCTGAAGGCCGCCCTCGCGGAATAAGCCAAAAGCAAAACAGAGGCCCGGAGCATGTGCTCCGGGCCTCTTTCAAATGCAGTGAACTCGTCATAGGTGGTGTGGTACACCGGCAGCAGCTTCCCGCTCTTATCCAGCACCCGACTGTCCTCGAAGTATTCCTGCTGCGCCGCCGTCAGCTCCCGGCCCCTGCTGTCGCTTTTCAGAGATTTTTTCGTCTTTTCCGCATTTTGGGGGTTGCTTTTTGCGGCAGGCCGACGTACACTTTCATCAGAGGAGCTTTCCTGTATATCGCTTGTGGCATTCGTGCCTGCGGCGGTGGTGGAGAGCTCCTCTTTTACTTTTAATTTTGTCGGCTTCATGCCTACTACATCGTAAAACACATATTTGCCGGAGTCCGTAATGCCAACTACAGTCTCAGCTTCATACTGATTTTTTCCAGCTTGGATCAGGACATTCCCGTGGTCGAAATCTATTAGATTGTCCGTGCGCGGATGCTCCAGTTCTCCGTCCCTCGCCCACTCGGTCGTTGCAGTAATGATGTCATCGGCATTCGCCGCCGCCCGCATCTTATCAGCAAAAACGTCCGGTTTCCGCTTAGCCAGGTTCTCGGAGTATTCCGATCTGGTGTATTCTCGTCTGGAATCTCGGTTGACCTTATAGTTTACACCATTTACCCGCACGCCATCCCTGAACGCAAGAAGAGCCTCCTTCGCAGCGGCCTTTGCCCGCGCCTTCTTTGCTTTATCCCACTTCGAAGTATCTATACCGCTCAGAATGTCGCTGTCTACCACAGCAACAGGGCGCCTGTCATCTGTCTCGCCAACGCTGTACCTCACACCGCCCTCGTTGGCGGTGTTTTTCTTTCCCTCCTTCAGCGCGCTGGCCCAGTCCTCTTATCTTATTCCTTCGGCTTCTTCTCCGCTTTGCCAAGGCCCAGCTTTTTCAGCCCGCCGTTCAGCCGCTCCTCCAGACGGAGATTTTCCCACTCCAGCTCACCCCGCAGACTTCTGGCTCCCTCGCGGAAGAGCAGGGCCAGCGTATCGTTCAGCAGCTTCCGGCTCTCCTCATCCAGATCGCGGCTGGTCTTCACCATGGCGCTCACGGCCTTCCAGCCCTCCTTCTGCAGGTCGCTGAGGGTGCTGGCTCCGCTGGCGGTGAGGATCTCGTACAGCACGTCCACGAACCGCTCCCGCTGCGCCCGGGTCAGCCCCGCGGCAAAGGCCTTCAGCGTCTGATCCACCAGCTTTCCGCCGCGGCTGATCTCGCTGAGGTGGCAGAAGGAAGTGCCCAGCACCTGCCAGCTGAAGCCGTCGTGCTGCATCAGCGCCTTTTCATCGCTGCGCACCACGCAGTAGCGCTCCTCGTGGCAGAGGAGCATCCCCACCACGTCGCCCTCCGGCACGATGGTACGGATGCGGTCGGCGATGCGGGCATGCTCCATGGTGCCCAGCACGTTTTCGTCAAAGCCGGGGCCGTCGTTGTTGTAAACAGCGAGGATGCGCTCCTGCACCCGCTCACGGGCGTGGATGCCGGCATAGGCCGCGAAATTGCCGCCCTTGGAGTGTCCTCCCACCAGCAGACGTGCCGCCGGATAGCGGCGGGCGATGCGCTCCAGATAGCGCACGGCCTCCTCCTGCCCCGGCACGGGAGAGAGGAAGCTCATGTTGAAATCCTCCTTCCAGCCGAGAAGGGTGTCATCCGTGCCGCGATAGGCGACGTACAGCAGCTTCGGTGCCAGCTCGATGGTCAGCGCCGCAAACTGCATCTCCCGCTCCTCGTCCAGCTCGCTCACATAGCTCAGCAGGCGCATATCGCCGAAGCGGACACTCTCTGCCGCTGCAGCCAGCAGCCGCACGATGGTATCCGGCACCAGCACGCCCATGTCCAGCTCGCTGCCGCTTCTGCGGGCAAAGAACTGCTCTGCCGCCTCCCGCAGGGTGGGAGCGCTGCGCCCCGCCGTTTCCGGCACGATGCCGGAAAAGTCGATGAAGCTCAGCTCGGCGGCAATGAGGTTGTCCACCTCGTTGAAGGGCGAGACCTTCAGCGGCAGATCCCCCCGCCAGCTGAGATAATCCAGAATGTTTGCCATGGCGCACCTCCTGTGTGCAGATGCCCCTATTTTACCACGCACCGCGCCGTCCTACAAGTGTACAGCTGCGGCAAAATGCACAGCAGCCGGACGCTGAGCGTCCGGCTGCCGCAATTTCTCTTTTCTGCACGCTTACAGATCCAGCACGCCCATGATGACGATGCCCAGCACCACCAGGCCGATCATGGCATAATGCTTCGGCGAGAGCTTTTCCTTCAGGAAAATGCGGCTCCAGAGCACGGAGGCGGCACAGTAGGCGGAGATGATGGGCGCGGACATGGCGATATGCTCGGAGTCCGCGATGGCATAGATATAGGCGAACTGACCGGCGGTCTCGAAGATGGCGCCGGTATACTTGGGCAGCTCCATCTTCGGCACCAGACGATCCTTTTTCACCAGCACCACATAGAGGAAGCACAGCACGGCAGCCACCAGGAAGGTCAGCTCGTAGGCGACGTTGGCGCTGCCCTCGTAATCCTCCACCGTGCGGCTCAGCACCTCCAGCACGCGGTTGTCGGCAAAGGTGCCCGCGGCGTCCAGAATGCAGTACGCAACGGGCAGGGCCAGGGCGATCCAGCTCTTGGCATAGCGGTAGTTGCCCGCCTCCTGACGGGCGGCGCGGAGCTCGTCGTCCTCGCAGGCGTCCACCACGCCCAGACCCACCGCGCCCACGCACACCAGCGCGATAGCCGCGTAAGCCAGGGGGGAATAGCCCTCCGTCCCCACAAAGAGCAGCGACAGCACTGCCACCAGCGCGCCGGAGGAATTGCAGATGGGGGAGGAAATGGACAGCTCGATGTACCGCAGGCCCAGATAGCCCATGGCCATGGAGCTGATGTACAGCAGGGATACGGGCAGATAGGTCAGGATGATGCTCATGTTGATGACCGTGCCGCCCACGAAGATCTCCCACGCGGCGTGCAGGCCCATGACGGTACCCACCGCCATGACCATCTTCAGATGGGAATAGGGATCCTTCGCGTCGCGGCAGCCGAGCTTGGAAAAAAGGTCAGAGCCGCTCCAGCAGAGCAGCGTGATGAGGGAAAGCCAGAACCACATATGTTTCTCCTTTATCCGTCCCGCAGGACGGTTCCTTTGTTATTTCAGTCTGTGCGGATCGTCCCCCGTCATGGGTCTTCTTCCAGCTCCTGAAAGACGCTGAGCGCCGCATCCCGGATCACCTCGGGCCGGGTGACAAAAATGCCCCGGCGCTCGTCGCCCAGGATCAGCAGGGTGTCCCCCGGCTGGATGCCGAACTGCTGCCGCGCCTCCTTGGGGATCACGATCTGCCCCTTTTCGCCCACGCGGACGGTGCCGTACACCGCCTTGCCCTTGGGCATGCCCAGCAGATGCTTGCCGCCTGCCATAAGCGCGCCTCCTCCCTGAAAAAAACTCAAAATTCCTACAAGTATGAATTTTACCATACCGCAGTCTGGTACACAAGCCGGTATTTTTCGTTGTTTTTCACATTTTTTCTTGAATGTTTTCGTGAATATGTGGTTTTTTGCATTCTTCTATTTCCTTTTTGTGCCACATATAGTATGCTAAGATTACTGGAGCAGAGGTGTAGTGTGATGCAAGAAGGAATGAACTCCATTGAACTGTGCGGCGTGGTCGCCGCAGAGCCTGCCTTTTCCCACGAGAACCACGGGCAGTCCTTTTATCGTTTCCCGCTGGAGGTGGAGCGTTTATCCGGACAGGCGGATCGCATCGAGATCCTGGCCCTCTCCGCTACGCTCTCCGCCGCAGCCATCTCGCAGGGCGCGCGTATCCGCGTCCTTGGTCAGCTGCGCTCGTATAACAACCGCAGCGACAGCGGACGCCGTCTCATCATCTCCGTTCTCGCCAACGTCATCACCCCCTGGGAGGGGGAGGCCCGCAACACGGTGCTGCTCTCGGGCGCGCTGTGCAAGCCGCCCATCCTGCGGCGGACGCCGCTGGGCCGCAGCATCTGCGACGTGATGCTGGCGGTGAACCGGCGCTATGGCCGCAGCGACTATCTGCCCTGCATCGCGTGGGGGCAGCTGGCCATGCAGCTGGGCGCGCTGGAGGTGGGCGCGGCCGTGGCGCTGGAGGGGCGGATGCAGAGCCGCTCTTACACCAAGGTGATCGACGGGCAGGCGGAGGAGCGCGTGGCCTACGAGATCTCCATCATGCGGCTGGCAGGCGAGGCCGAGCCCGCCGCGGAGGAGGAAGAGGAAGCCGAGGGCTGACGATCAAAAGGAAAAAAACAGAGTCCCTGCGCCGCATGGCGCAGGGACTCTGTCCATATCCGCCGCATGGCGCAGGGACTCTGTCCATATCCGCCGCAGAAAAAAGCCGGGACGCGCCGCAGGGCGCGTCCCGGCTTTTTACTTTGGGAAGGGCTGCTCTCAGCCGATATAGAATGCGTGGAAGTTGGCCAGGATCTTGGCGGTAGCGCCGCGGGTGGTGGAACCGCCGGGCAGCAGCTTGCCGTTGTTGCCGCTGAGGAACTTGTTCTCCACAGCCCAGTTCATGGCCATACGCATGCCGGAGGAAACGCTGGCGGCATCCTTGAAGGCAGCCAGGTTGTTGCTGCTGTAGACCGTGGTATCATAACCATACTTGTTGGCAAAGCGGTACAGGATGGTCACCATGGCCTGACGGGTCACGGCGCTGTTGGGACGATAGGTGTTGTCGCTGTAGCCGTCCACGATGCCGGTGCCGATGGCCCATTTCAGCGCATTGGCCATCTCCGTGTTGCTGATATTCTTGCAGTCGGAGAAGGTGATGGTCCGGGAGTTGTACTGAGAGGGTCTGCCGGCGATGCGGTACAGGGTGGTCACCAGCTGCAGACGGGTCACGCTGCTTCTGGCATCGAAGTAGGTGTCGGTCTTGCCGCCCATGATGCCGTTGCGATAGCAGTATCTGATCTCCTTATAGAAGGTGTGGTTCTCGCCGATGTCGGTGAAGGGCAGTGCGCCGTTGACGATGATCTCCACCATGCCGCTCACAGTGCCGCTGTTGCCATAAGCACTGAAGGGGATGTAAACGGAATACTCCGTCTTCGGCATCGCGGCGGCGAGATAGGTCACTTTTCCAAGATCCTTATCCGTGTTGTTGGTCACGGCATAGAGGAACCAGCTGGAGTTGTCGACCAGATAAGCGCTGCCATAGCGGTTGGGCTCGGTGTAGAGATAGCCGCTGGCGGGCTGGCCGCCGGTGAAAACCACACGGGTCAGGGAAGCGCCGGTCTTGTTGGTGGCGCTGCGGTAATAGGACAGGAAATCAGAGGCGTTAAAGGTCACGTTCTCGTTATAGGACACCTCATAGCGGATATCGCCGTCCTTGGTGGCATACAGGCAGAGCGCACCGGTATAGGTACCGACGGCATTGGTGGTCCAGGAGCTGCTGTTCGTTGTCTTATAGTTGAAGTAAACGGTGAAGGGGATCGTATAGACACCGGCCTGCTTCACATTCACGGTAACAGCGGAAAGAGCGCTGGAATTCAGCTTTGCAGCGGTACCGTAAGTGGAAACGAGGCTGTTCCCGCTCTTCAGTTCCCACTGATTTACCGCAGAAGCCTGATTGAACTGGACGTAGGCGAGAGAAACTGCATAGTAACCCTTCTGCTCCGCATTGACAGAGCTGGTGAACGTTTCAAAATCAGAGAACTTGAAGGGGGCATCACCGGTCTTGGCGCTGACCAGGACATCGTATTCAGCGGCGGTGAAGGTCACGTTCACGAGGTGAGCAATGGCGACAGCGCTGGCGCCGCTGCCGCTGATGGTATAGCCGATGTAGTTCTTCGTCCACTTGCCGTCAGAGGTCAGCGTAACGCCGCTGGGATCGACCAGCTTGCCGATCACGGGGACAATGGAGGTATCAGAGGGAGAGTAAGTCGTATCGCCGGCGACATAGTCGCGGATATAATAGATGGAGCTGCCCACGCTGTCGAGATAGAACTCCTCCTTGGCGAAGTCCGCGTACTGGGAGGCGGTGACCGTGGCGGCATAGATGGACTTCAGGGTCAGCTTGCCGTTATAGGTCTTGCCGCCGGCCGCGACCGTGTAGCCCCACTCCTCACCGGTGAGCTTGACGGCACCGGCCGGTGCGGTGATCTTCAGCGTGTCGCTGGCGGTCAGCGCGAATGCTGCGGTCTTTGCGGTGGTCTCGCTGCCCACATAGGCCTTGAACACGGTGCTGGCCGCGGGGGTGATGGTCACAGTGGCAGAGGAGATCATGTTGCCTGCCGCAGTGGTGTTGCCGAGAGTCGAGTTCAGGTCTTCCAGAATGGCGGTATAGAGAGACTTGTTGGTGCCGGTGCTGCCGCTGTAGGTCGCGGTGCTGCCGTTGACGATCTCCTTGGTGATGCCGAGCGTACCGACGGTGACATCACAGACATCCAGCGTATAGGTCTTGCCCTTGAAGGTGCAGGTAGCCTGGATGGTTGCCAGATTGGCACCGGTCTTGCCCGTCACAGGGGAGATCGTGCCGCTGGCATAGGTAATCTTGTCGTTGCTGGCTGCAAAGGTGATGGTCGCGCCAGACATAACGGTATCCGCAGTTTCCTCGCCGCTCTTGACCTTGACGAACTCCACCTTCTGGGCGCTCTCAGCCAGAGTGCCGGTGCTGTCGGGGGTCAGCTTCAGAGTCTGCTTGGAGCCGCCAGTCTGGAACTGCAGCTTGTAGCTGGCAGAGTCGATGGTGATGGTCACATCACCGGAGGTCGCCTTGAACCACTTGGTCTCCGTAGTGGTCTCAGCACTCTCGCCTTCGCCCGCAGTAACTTCCTTGGTGCCGGAGAGCAGCGCCGCGGCGCTGACCTTATAGCTGCCGCTGGCAGAATTGGAGGCGGTCAGAACGGTCTTGCCGCCCACGGTGCTGATGCTCAGATCAGTGCTGACGGTATCCGTGCCGCCCTCAGCAGCGACCTTCTTCACCGTCCAGGTGTATTCCGGGCTCGGCGTTTCAGCGAAGGTATACTCCGAGCCGGTGGGTACGGTATAGGTCGGAGTCAGTTCGGTCTTGCCGCCGGGCACGAGCTCACTTGCAGCCGCGCTTACGATAAGCGTTCCCCCGGTAAAGGGATCAGCCTTTTCACCGGTATGCTCGTCTGCGAAAGCGCCGACCGTGAACATGCTCATGACCATGGCAAGGGTCAGGAGCAGGGACAATGCTTTCTTCATCATTCTCTCATCCTTTCTTTGCGTTCCGTTTCGGAGCGTGTGCCGCCCCATTTTTGATGCTGGACTCATTATAGCAAACAGGCGGATAAAAGGCAAGCATCCCGCCCGTCTTTTCCGCCAAAAATGGTGAATTCACAGCCTGTTCATATCTGCCGCGGCGATAAAAAGGCGGCGGGGAGAGCCGGTCCGCTCTCTCCGCCGCCATTTTTCCTGTTTTTCCCGCTCACTGCACCGCGGCGGGGATCTCTCCATCCAGCAGCTGACGCAGGGTCACGCGGCTGAGATAGTCCCGCAGCAGTGCGTCCAGCTCGCGCCACAGGGGCCGGGTGGGACAGGCGGATGCCTTGTCGCAGCCCTCCTCGCCCTGGCAGCCCGCCGCGGCAAGGCCCTGCTCCGCCAGCTCCAGGATCTGCCAGGCGGTGCAGTCCTCCGGCCGGCCGGCCAGCCGGTAGCCGCCGCCCTTGCCCCGGGCGGCCTCCACCACGCCTGCGCGGCTCAGGGGGGCGATGATGTTTTCAAGATACTTTTCGCTGATCCCCTGCGTCTCTGCCAGCTCGTTCAGCGGCACATAGCGGCCGCTGCCGCGGGAGGCCAGGTCGATCATGATGCGAAGTGCGTAGCGTCCTCGGGTGGAAATCAGCATGGTTTCCTCTCTTTCTCCGCTTCTGCGGCGGCGCTGCTTTTTTGCTTTCGGGGTCGGCGGTCTTATTCCGCTCTGCCCCACTCCACAAAGGTAATGATGCCCTTGTCGAACTCCAGATACTGGGTCTTGAGCACATGCTCCTTGCCCACGCGCACCTCCTGACTGCCCACCTCGGTGGTGAGGACGGTGGCGTTGGCAACGTTGCCCTCCACGGTGAAGATCAGGGTGCAGTGATAGGGATCCACCACCCACTGGCCATCCTCATACACGTAGTAGTCCCGCTTTTCCACGGCGGTGACATGGGAATCGTACAGCACGCCGCTGGCCATGATCTGCGAGGGGACGTGCTCCGCCGCCGCATCGTAGAGGTCGGTGCTCACGCCCTCGTACATGACCTGATACTTCAGCGTGATGGTGTCGCTGCCCTGGCTCTGCACCCGGCTCAGCACCTTGCTGCCGAGGAAGAACACGACGGCCACGATCAGCACCAGCACCAGCACGTCGATGATATTGAACCTTCTTTTCTTTTCCATAGGGGGATTCCTCCGCTTGACCGCTCCGCGCGGCCCATGTATAATTTGATTGTCCCGCCTACTACCGAGCGGGGTTGTAGGTAATAGTATAATCCATCTTTGCCCGCGGCACAAGTGGGATTTTCTAAATCTTTCTAATCTGGCTGGTGTTTTCTATGAAAGTGATCCATCTGATCGGCGGCGGCGATACCGGCGGCGCCAAGACCCATCTGCTGAGTCTGCTCAGCGGCCTGAACCGGCAGATCGAGGCGCAGCTCGTCTCCTTCCGCGAGGGCGATTTTGCGGCGGATGCCCGTGCTCTCGGCATCCCCACCACGGTGATCCCCGGCAACAACATCCCGGCGGTGCGGAAAAAGCTGCTTCAAATGATCCGCGAGGGCGGCTACGAGGTGATCCACTGCCACGGCTCCCGCGCCAACATGATGGGCGCGCTGCTGCGCCCCAGTGTGAATGTCCCCGTGGTCTCCACCATCCACAGCGACTATAAGCTGGACTACATGGGCCGCCGCATGGGTGCGCTGGTGTACGGCAACATCAATGCTTGGGCCCTGCGGCATGTGGACTTCCGCATCGGCGTCAGCGATGCCATGGTGGATCTGCTGATCTCCCGCGGCTTCCCGCCGGAGAGCTTTTATGCCATCTATAACGGACTGGACTTCACCCTGCCGCAGCAGATGAGCGAAAAGCTCAGCTATCTCCGTGGTCTGGGAGCCAACGTGGACGAAAACAGCATCGTGGTGGGCATCGCCGCCCGTCTGGACCCGGTGAAGGATATCCCCACGCTGCTGCGGGGCTTTGCCGCGGCGCACGAAAACTGTGCGCGCCTGCGCCTCGTCATTGCGGGCGACGGCGCGGAGCGGGAAAGTCTGGAGGCGCTGGCGCAGGAGCTGGGCGTGAAGGACGCGGTGTGCTTTGCCGGGTGGATCAGCGGCGGCATGGATGATTTCTATCATGCCCTCGACATCAACACCCTCACCTCCCTCTCCGAGACCTTCCCCTATGTGCTGACCGAGGGCGCGCGGCATTCCCTCGCCACGGTGGCCTCCTGCGTGGGCGGCATCCCGAACCTCATCGACAACGGCGTGCATGGCCTGCTCTTCCCCGCCCGGGATCACGAGGCGCTGGGGCGCTGCCTGACGGAGCTGGCGGAGGACGAGAGCCTGCGCCGCCGTCTCGGTGACGCGCTGCATGAAAAGGCGGCCAGCCGCTTCTCTCTCGAAAGCACCATCGAGACGCAGCTGCACATCTATCAGGAGATCCTCCGCCGCTATCACCGCCGCGTCCGGGCGCGGGACGGCGTGGTGATCTGCGGCGCATATGGCCGGGGCAACGCCGGCGACGACGCCATCCTCGAAACCATCATCGGCGAGATGCGCAGCATTGACCGGGACGTGCCCATCACCGTGCTCTCCCGCAATCCCGGCGAGACCCGCCGCACCCTGCGGGTGGGCGCGGCCCATACCTTTGATTTCTTCGCATGGCACAGGGCCATGCGCCGCAGCCGCTTTTACATCAACGGCGGCGGCAATCTGATCCAGGACGTGACCTCCAGCCGGTCGCTGTGGTACTATCTCTTCAACATCGCCGCCGCCAAGCGGGCCGGCTGCCGGGTGCAGATGTACGGCTGCGGCATCGGCCCGGTGCTGCGGGACAAGCACCGACCGCTGGTGGCAAAGGTGCTGAACCGCTATGTGGATGTCATCACCCTGCGTGAGCCGGATTCTCTGGAGCAGCTGCGCAGCATGGCCGTCACCGTGCCCCATGTGGAGCTCACCGCCGACCCGGCGCTGACCCTTCCCCCCGCGCCGGAGGCCCGCGTGGACAGCGTGCTGCTCTCCGCCGGGATCCCGAAGGACGGGCGCTACATGGCCATCTGCCTGCGCAATTGGGAGGGCTTTGCGGAAAAGGCTCCGCTCTTCGGCAGGCTGGCCGAGCACGTCTATGCCGCCCATGGCATCACGCCCATCTTCCTCTCTGTGGAAAAGGCCCACGATCCGGCGGCTGCGGCCCTTGCCGCGGCAGACGTTCACTGCCCCCACTATTTCCTCAACGGCGCGGACCACATTGCCGATATCATCGGCGTGCTGCGCCGCATGGAGGCCGTGGTCTCCATCCGCCTGCATGCGCTGATCTTCGCCGCGGGCCAGGGCATCCCTCTGGTGGGCGTGGTCTATGACCCCAAGGTCAGTTCCTTCCTGCGCTACATCGGCGAGGAGGGCTATGCGGAGCTTGCCACGCTGACGGAGGAGGAGCTGATCCGTCTGACGGATGCGGCGCTCCGCCGCCGCGGCGACAAGGCGGCGCAGCTGGAGGCGGTGGCGCGTCTGCGCGCCATCGAGCACCGCAACGTGGAGCTGGCCGCCGAGCTGATGCAGTGAGCATCATAATGTGAAAAGAGGACGCAGCCGCGTCCTCTTTTTTCTGTGCCGTCATGCCATGGGATAGACCGTGAGCGTTCCGTCCCGCCCGCAGAGGGCGAGAAAGAGCTTTTCCGGCTTCTCCGCCCGCTGCTTTTCCAGCGCGCGGCGCAGCCAGACCTCGTCCCGGCCCAGACCCGTCAGCGCATCCCACTGGATCTCCCCATCCATGACCACCGCCGTCTGCAGGGCCTCCTGCTCCACCGTGAGGCTCAGATCTGCCGGCGTTGCGGGGCGAGCCTCCGCCCGGGACAGGATGCTGACGCTGCCGTTGTGCTCCAGCAGCGCCGTTTCGATCTGACTCAGGTCGAAATAGCCCTGGATACGGCAGGCGCAGAGAAATTCGTCCAGATCCAGCTTCGCCTTCTGAAAGCTCTCACGATAGAGCTTGCCCCCGCTGAGGAGCACCAGCGGCGCGCCGCTGAGCTGACGGCGGGCGGCGCGGGAGCGGTTCGTCAGGAAGGAGATCCCCACATCCGCCGCGCCATAGAGCGCCATGGCCAGCAGGGGACGCCAGGGCGTTTCCAGCTCCGTCGCCAGCTCCGCCGCGATGGAGCCGATGGTAATACCCACCGCATAGTCGAAAAAGGTCATCTGGCTGATCTGCTTGTGCCCCATGAGCTTGCCCAGGGCGAACAGCACCACGATGGACGCCGCCGTCCAGAGCGTCACATAGAGCAGCTCTGTCATATCCATAAAAAATCCTCCCGCAGCAGCTGTTTTCAGCAGTATGCCGCGGGAGGCTGTCTTTTATGTGCGTTGGGCTTATTTTGCGTGGACGTTGATGAACTCCGCCTTCAGCTTGGAGTAGAGAATGGTCTGGCTGCTGTACAGTCCCCGATAGCCGGAGAGCATGTAGCCGATGCCGCAGGCGAGGGCAAAGCAGCTGAGCCCCTCCGCCCCGAAGAGCTCGATGCTGAGGAGGATGGAGGCCATGGGGCAGTTCACCGCCCCGCAGAACACCGCCACGAGACCGATGGCCGCGCCGAAGCCCGCCTCCAGTCCCAGCAGGGGCGCTGCCGCGCAGCCGAAGGTGGCTCCCACGAAGAAGGTGGGCACCACCTCGCCGCCCTTGAAGCCGCAGCCGATGGTGACGGCGGTGAACAGGAGCTTGCAGAGGAAATCCCAGGGCTGCGCCGTTCCCTGCTCCACCGCCGCGGCGATCCGGTCCATGCCCGCGCCGTTGTAAGCCGTGGTGCCCAGCAGCAGCGTGGCCGCCGCGATGACCGCGCCGCCCGCCAGCGCCCGCAGATAGGGGTTCGGCAGGGCCCGGGCCGCCAGATGCTCCGTCCGGTGCAGCGTTTCGCACAGCAGGATGCTCACCAGCGCACAGAGCACCGCCAGCGCCGCCGTCCGCACCAGCAGTCCCGGCTCCACCGCGGGGACGGCCAGCGCAAAGCGGGTGGGCGCCACGCCGAAGAGCAGCGACACGCCATAGGCCACGAGCGCCGCCACGATGCAGGGCACAAAGCCCGCATAGTACAGCACGCCCACGCTCACCACCTCCAGCGCAAAGACCGTTGCGGTCAGCGGCGTGCCGAAGAGCGCCGAAAACAGGGCGCTCATGCCGCAGAGCGTGGCAAGGCGGGTGTCCTTGTCGTCCATCTTCAGCAGCTGGCCCACATGACGGCCCAGATCGCCGCCCATCTGCAGCGCCGCGCCCTCGCGTCCCGCGCTGCCGCCGCAGAGATGGGTCAGGATCGTGCCGCAGAAGATGGCCGGCAGCAGCAGAAGGGGGATGCGCTTGCCCTCGTGCACCGCCTCGATGACCACGTTGGTGCCGAGACCGTACACATGGGCGGCGCGGTACAGCCCCGTGATGACCAGACCCGCCAGCGGCAGCAGATACAGCACCCACGGGTGCGCGCCGCGCCACGCCGTGGCCTGCTCCACGCCCACGTGGAACAGCGCGCCCACCACGCCGCCGGCCGCGCCCACCAGCACCGCCAGGATCAGCCATTTCAGCAGCGCCCGGACATATTCTCCCATGTGGCGGAAGCGTTCGCCCCACCCGGCGCCGCGCTTTGTCGTTTCCATCTGTTCTTCCCTTCTCCCGCCGGAGACGGCAGGAGCCTCTCTTTTTTCTTCACACATTCTTATTGTACGGTACGCACAGCAAAAAAGCAAGGGCGGCCGCGCCGCCCCTGCTCTGTCTCAGATATGCCGTTTGACCGTGCCGGCTCAGACTGCCTCCGCGCTGCTTTCCGTCTCCGCGGCGGGCTCCTGCTCCTCCTCCGCGCCGTTCTCCAGCAGCTCCGGCCGCTTCAGATAGCGCTGCATGTCAAAGAAAAACGCCGCGTAATCATGGCCGGTGCAGATGCGCTCGTCCATGACCACCTTCAGCGGCAGCACCTTGCGCCCGCCGCCGGTGGGGTCGCCCTCCGGCTTGCCGAGGGCCACGAACACGCCGGTGGTGCCGAACTCATAGCAGTGATGATAGATGGCGCGGGTGTTGATGGAGGCCAGATTCGTGATGAACAGGCTGGTGTGGAAGGGGCTGAGGTCGATAATGAAGCGGGGCAGCAGGCCATAGCGGTCCAGCAGCTTCGCAAATCCCACCACCAGCTTCGGCAGCACGGGCAGCGACAGCATGAAATTGGCGAATTTGTCCGTATTGTTGTTGTGGGTCGCCACGCGGTTCTTCTCCACCGCCGCCTCGATCTTCCGGTGGATGGAGAGCACGTCGTCCCCCTCCTCGAAGAAGATCTTCAGCGTGGTCTCGTCCGGCGTGCCGTCGGCCCGCTTCTTCAGAATGACAAAGCTCACGCAGAAATGGTTGCGCTGATAGACCTTGCTGTTCATAATGAAGCGGTTGATGCGGGGATGCTGCTGCGCGGTCTTGAAATAGGCTGCAAGGATCAGCGTCATATAGCTCAGCCGCAGGCCGTCCTTCCGCTTTTTCTGGATGTAGCGCCGCAGCGGCTCCATGTCCGCATACTGCGTGATATAGTTCTGCGCGTCATAGCGCCGGGGCATGATGTAGGGGATCGCCGCCTGAATGGCGGGCAGATCCCGCACCCGCTTTCCGTCTGCTCTCATAGATCAAAATTGTCCTTTCCCTTGTCGGTAACTCTTCTATAATAGAACGATTATACCATTTTCCGCTGCATTTTCAATCTTTTTGGCCCGTTGTCGCCAAAAATTAATAATGTGCCGCTTTTTTGTCCGGTTTTTCAGGGCGAACTTGACTGAATCTCATATACCCCATGCAAATATCTCCAATTCGATTCTGAAATTCCGGTTGCTTATCCCGCCGAAATGTCCTATACTTAGTTTGGATGAAACTGCGGGGAGAAAAGGGCCCCGCGGCAGCGTCCCTGACACGACATCATAATATTTGGGAGGTACTTACCAATGAACTACGGTCGTTCCTTTAACTTCTCCGCCGGTCCCGCCATCATGCCCGAGGAGGTCCTGGAGGAGATCCGTGACGAGCTGCTCAACTACCGCGGCAGCGGCATGAGCGTCATGGAGATGTCCCACCGCAGCAAGGTCTATCAGCAGATCATCGACGAGGCAGAGCAGGATCTGCGCGACCTGATGGGCATTCCCGACAACTACAAGGTCATGTTCATCCAGGGCGGCGCTACCCTGCAGTTCGCCATGATCCCCATGAACCTGATGAAGAACGGCGTTGCCTGCTACTACGAGACCGGCGCATGGTCCAAGAAGGCCATTGCCGAGGCCAAGAAGTACGGTGAGGTCGTCGTCCTCGGCTCCAGCAAGGACAAGAACTTCAGCTACATCCCCGCCTCCAACGCCGCCGATATCCCCGACAACGCAGACTATGTCTACATCTGCGAAAACGAGACCATCCACGGCACCACCTGGCAGAAGCTCCCCGAGACCAACGGCAAGATCCTGGTCTCCGACCAGTCCTCCATGTTCCTGAGCAAGCCCTGCAACGTCTCTGACTATGGCATGATCTATGCCGGCGTGCAGAAGAACGTGGGCCCCGCCGGCATGGTCGTCGTCATCATGCGCGAGGATCTGATCCGTGAGGATCTCTGCGAGAAGGTCCCCACCTACATGCAGTATCACATCCATGCCAAGAACGGTTCCATGTACAACACCCCCAACTGCTGGGCCATCTACTGCTGCGGCAAGGTGTTCAAGTATCTGAAGAAGATCGGCGGCCTCGAGGTCATGCATCAGCGCAACCTGGACAAGGCCAAGGTCTTCTATGACTTCCTGGATTCCTCCAAGATGTTCAAGGGCACCGTGGAGAAGGAATTCCGCAGCCTCATGAACGTTCCCTTCGTCACCGAGTCCGCCGAGCTGGACGCCGAGGTCGTGGCTGCCACCAAGGCTGCCGGTTACGACAACCTGAAGGGCCACAAGTCCGTTGGCGGCCTGCGCGCCTCCATCTACAACGCCATGCCCAAGGAGGGCGTGGAGGCTCTGGTGGACTTCCTGAAGAAGTTCGAGGCTGAGCATCAGTAAGCATCCTGCGCCTGCGAGGGCGGCAAGTCTGCCGCCCTCCGCGCATCCTTCTCTGCCGCAGTGAGCGGACAACAAAAAAGAACGAATAGGAGTATTTCTGTTATGCGTATTCTGGTTACCGACGGTATGGACAAGAAGGCCCTCGCCAAGCTGCGCGAGAACGGCCATGAGGTGGTGGAGCAGTTCTATGCTCCCGAGGAGCTGGGCGCCGCTCTGCGTGATTTCGACGCAGTGGTCGTCCGCAGCGCCACCAAGGTGCGCGCCAACCACATCGACGAGGCCAAGGGCGGC
>CAYPWQ010000002.1:0-22039 GCA_964414495.1 uncultured Oscillospiraceae bacterium | reverse complement strand
CCTGGCTGCTGCGGGTGGTCTTGGGGGCCAGCAGAGCGGTGTGGAAAATGAGGGCCCGGGGCTCGGTGGAATACAGGGCCAGCTCCCGATCCTCCGTGAGATACAGCATGGTCATCAGGGGCGAACGGTCGCTGTACGCGCCGGTGAGCCGGCGGCGGTTGGACACGGTCTGATAGGCCGAGAGCTCGATGCGGGCGCACTTGCCGTTTTCATAGAAGAACAGCAGGCTCCCCTTGTAATCTCCCGGCAGAACGGCATAGATCACGCTCTCGCCGCTGTCCATGCCCAGCTTTGCGGGCAGATAGTCGCCGAGGACGGAGGCCTTGCTGTCCTCGAACTCGCTGAGGCGGGTCTTGTAGACCTGGCAGCGGTCGGTGAAGAACATGATCTCGCTGTTGTTCATGGTCTCGAAGCTCTGGCGCAGACCGTCCTCCTCCTTGTACTTCTGCTCGCTGCTCATGCGGAGAGACAGGGGGGTGATCTTCTTGAAATAGCCCTCGCGGGAGAGGAACACATGGACGGGGTAATCCTCCGCCTCCTCCGTCTCCTCCACCTCCGGCAGCTCGTGGACATAGACGATCTCCGTCCGGCGGGGCTCGGCGTATTTCTCAATGACGGCGGTGAGCTCGCCGATGAGGAGCTTCTTCACCCTCTGGGGCTTGGCCAGGGTGTCCTCCAGATCGTCGATCTCATCCCGGAGGGTGTCTACCTCCTCCGTCTTTTTCAGGATGTACTCCTTGTTGATGTTGCGGAGTCTGATCTCCGCCACGAACTCGGCCTGCACCTCGTCGATGCCGAAGCCGATCATCAGATTCGGCACCACCTCGCTCTCGCTCTCCGTCTCGCGGATGATGCGCACGGCCTTGTCAATATCCAGCAGGATGCGCTTGAGGCCCTTCAGCAGATGGAGTTTGTCCTTCTTCTTCTGCAACGCGAAATAGATGCGGCGGCGGACGCATTCCGTGCGCCAGGCCGTCCACTCCTCCAGCAGCTCGCGCACGCCCATGACCCGGGGCATACCGCCCACGAGGACATTGAAGTTGCAGCTGAGGGTATCCTGCATGGGGGTCTGGCGGAACAGCTTCTGCATGAGCTTTTCCGGGTCGGCGCCGCGCTTGAGGTCGATGGCAAGCTTCAGGCCGGACAGATCGGTCTCGTCGCGCATGTCCGCGATTTCCTTGATCTTGCCGGCCTTCACCAGCTCCGCCACCTTGTCCAGAATGGCCTCGATGGTGGTGGAATAGGGGATCTCGTAGACCTCGATCAGATTCTCCTTCTGCAGATAGCGCCACCGGGCCCGCACCTTCACGCCGCCGCGGCCCGTCGTATAGATCTTCTCCAGCTCCAGCGGGTCGCAGAGCAGCTCGCCGCCCGTGGGGAAATCCGGGGCCAGCAGCGTATCGCTCAGCCGGCAGTCCGGATCCTTCAGATAGGCGATGGTGGTCTCGCAGACCTCCTTCAGATTGAAGCCGCAGAGCTGGGAGGCCATGCCCACGGCGATGCCCTGGTTGGCACTGACGAGGATGTTGGGGAAGGTGGTGGGCAGCAGAGCCGGCTCCTTCATCTTGTTGTCGTAGTTATCGACGAAATCCACCGCATCCTGGTCGATGTCCCGGAACAGCTCCGCGCAGATGGGGGCGAGCTTCGCCTCCGTGTAGCGGCTGGCGGCATAGGCCATGTCCCGGGAATAGACCTTGCCGAAGTTGCCCTTGCTGTCCACAAAGGGATGCAGCAGCGCACCGTAGCCCCTGGACAGACGCACCATGGTCTCGTAAATGGCGGCGTCGCCATGGGGGTTCAGCTTCATGGTCTGGCCCACGATGTTGGCGCTTTTCGTCCGTGCGCCGGTGAGCAGGCCCATCTTATACATGGTGTAGAGGAGCTTGCGGTGGGAGGGCTTGAAGCCGTCGATCTCCGGGATGGCGCGGGAGACGATGACGCTCATGGCATAGGGCATGTAGTTTGTCTCCAGCGTGTCCGTGATGGGCTGCTCCAGCGTGTCCGCCCTGAGACCCATGACGTTGGGGTTCACCGAGCGGTTGATTTCCTTTTCCGGCTGCTTTTTTCTGGCCATAGTTTCCCTGTTGTCCCTTCCAAAATGTGATGCTGCGCTCCGGCGCGGTGCGCCGGGGCGGTCTTTATTCGCAGCGCCTTATTCGTAGCGCTCCATGCGGGTGGCAAGACCCAGCTTTTCCTTCAGCGCCCGGATCTCCGCCATGCGGGGACGGGCCAGATGCGCCTGCAGCGCCGCCTCGTCCCGCCAGTTCTCCAGCAGCAGCACGCCCCCGCCCGCGGCAGGGAAGAAGTAGTCGTACTGGCCGCAGCCGTCCTCTTCCTTCACGCCCTGCTGCAGACCGCTCTCCTGCATTTCACGGACAAAGGCGCGGAGCTTCTCCTCCTCGCCGGTGTAATATACATGCAGAATGATGTTTTCCATGATGGTTCCCCTTTCTTTTGCCCCTCAAAAGGGCGGTTTATTTTTCCCCCTGCAGGAGATCTCTGCAATCCCGGTACAGGGCCACTCCCTTCCCGTAGTGCCTACGGGGAGAACACCTAGGGAACCATTCTCTTTCTTATCGTGAAAGAGAATGGCCCCCTTAAACCCCCAAGAGAAAGACTCTTTTGGGGCACTCGAAGGGGTCAAGCCGGTCGATCGCAGCACGTTCGGTAGACGGCAGTACGCAGTGGTCGACGATTTGCCGCTGCTCCTACTATCCGCTGCCGCTCTGCGGTGGTCAACGGTGGCTTTCCGCAAACGCCGCACCAGCGGCAGCGGAAAGAGACGCTGATGCAAATCGTGCCGCTGCGCGCACTTCCGGGCGGTAGAGGTAACGGCTTTGCTCAGGCCGACGGAAGCTGGCAAAAGCCTTTCTCTTGTGGGGAAAGCGCCGAAGCGCCGCCTGTAGCGGAGCAAGCGAGGCGCTTTCGAGGCAGCGGCGCATTTGGCGGCCACGATCAGTGGCTGGGAAATGCATTGCCGCAACGGTGGGCAGATGCCTGCGGGGAGGGGTTCTCTTTTGTACGAAAGAGAACCCTTTCCTTTGGCGTTCTTCCGCGTGAAGACTTACGGGGAGCTGGTGCCTCCGCACCGGAATTATGCCGCACCCCGCGAGGAACGAAAACCACCGCACCCTGCAGGGGAGAAAAACATCGCACCCCGCGCGGGAGAAATAAAACGCACCCCTGCAAGGGGAAATCTCACGAAATATCCGCCAGCTCCAGATACTTGTATCCGTTTTCCGCGATGTGAGACCCAGCCGCTGCGCGGCGGGTCTGCGACGGGCGTATTTTAACACGCGCTGACGCGCGGCCAGCCCTGCGGTCTGGCAGGATCACATCGCCGCCATGCCTGCCGCAGAAGAAATCTCACGAAATATCCGCCAGCTCCAGATACTTGTATCCGTTTTCCGCGATGTGAGACCCAGCCGCTGCGCGGCGGGTCTGCGACGGGCGTATTTTAACACGCGCTGACGCGCGGCCAGCCCTGCGGTCTGGCAGGATCACATCGCCGCCATGCCTGCCGCAGAAGAAATCTCACGAAATATCCGCCAGTTCCAGATACTTGTATCCGTTTTCCGCGATGTGATCCTTGCGTCCCTGCAGATTGTCGCCCAGGAGCAGGTCAAAGACCTCTGCCGTGCGTTCGGCGTCCTCCGGCATGACCTTGATGAGACGGCGGGTCTCCGGGTTCATAGTGGTCAGCCACATCATCTCCGGGTCGTTCTCGCCGAGACCCTTGCTGCGCTGCACGGTATAGCGCTTCGCGCCCAGCTCCGCGCAGATCTCCGCCTTTTCCCGGTCGGAATAGGCGAACCAGGTCTTTTCCCCGCAGCTGATCTCAAACAGGGGAGTCTCTGCAATGTAAACGTAGCCCTCGCGGATCAGGGTGGGGCAGAGGCGATAGAGCATGGTGAGGATCAGCGTGCGGATCTGGAAACCGTCCACATCGCCATCGGTGCAGATGATGACCTTGTTCCAGCGGAGATTATTGAGGTCAAAGGCGTTGATATCCTTCACCTTCTTGTCCTGCACCTCCACGCCGCAGCCCAGCACCTTCAGAAGATCCGTGATGATCTCGCTTTTGAAAATGCGGGCGTAATCCGCCTTCAGACAGTTCAGGATCTTGCCGCGGACGGGCATCAGGCCCTGAAACTCCGCGTTGCGGCTCTGCTTGCAGGCGCCGAGAGCGGAGTCGCCCTCCACGATGTAGATCTCGCGGCGATCCACGTCCTTGGTGCGGCAGTCCACAAACTTTTCCACGCGGTTGGAAATGTCCATGCTGCCGCTGAGCTTTTTCTTGATGTTCAGGCGCTGCTTTTCCGCGCTCTCGCGGCTTCGCTTGTTGATGAGCACCTGCTCCGCGATCCTGTCCGCGTCAAAGCGGTTCTCGATGAAATAAATCTCGAGACGGCTCTTCAGGAACTCCGTCATGGCGTCCTGCACGAACTTGTTGGTGATGGCCTTCTTCGTCTGGTTCTCGTAGGAGGTCTGGGTGGAGAAGTTGTTGGAGACCAGGACAAGGCAATCCTCCACATCCGCCCAGGTCAGCTTGCTCTCGCCCTTCTGATACTTGTTGTTATTGCGCAGATACGCGTCGATGGCAGAGACAAAGGCGTTCTTCGTGGCCTTTTCCGGGCTGCCGCCGTGCTCCAGCCAGCTGGAGTTGTGATAGTGCTCGATGGTGTGTACCCGGGCGGAGAAGCAGCAGGCAACGGACAGCTTCACCTTGTAATCATCCTTGTCCGCGCGGTCGCGGCCCCGGCGCTCCGTCTCCCAGAACACGGGCTGCGTCAGGGTCTGTTCCCCCGCCAGCTCCGCCACATAGTCCGCGATGCCGTTTTCATAGAGGAATTCCTGCGTCTCGAACTTCCCCGGCTTCACCTCGTCGCGGAAGCGGAAGGTCAGCCCCGCGTTCACCACCGCCTGACGGCGGCAGACATCCGTGAAATACTCCGCCGGGATGGCGATGTCGGTGAACACCTCCAGATCCGGCAGCCAGCGGGTCAGCGTACCGGTGCGCTTGCCCCGGTCGGTGGGCTCGCTTTGCAGCTCCTTGCCCTTTTCCCCCGTGACCTCGCCCTTTTCAAAATGCAGGTTGTACTTCTTCCCATCGCGCCAGACAGTGACATCCATATAGCGGGAGGCATACTGCGTGGCGCAGGAGCCCAGGCCGTTGAGACCCAGAGAGTACTCGTAGTTGTCGCCCTCGTTATTGTTGTATTTGCCGCCAGCATAGAGCTCGCAGTAGACCAGCTCCCAGTTGTAGCGCTGCTCCCGCTCGTTCCAGTCCACGGGGCAGCCGCGGCCCTGATCCTCCACCTCCACGCTGTGGTCCAGATACCGGGTCACGGTGATGAGCTTGCCGTGGCCCTCCCGCGCCTCGTCGATGGAGTTGGAGAGGATCTCGAACACCGCGTGCTCGCAGCCCTCCAGCCCGTCCGAGCCGAAGATGACGCCCGGGCGTCTGCGGACGCGGTCCGCGCCCTTCAGCTGAGAGATGCTGTCGTTGCCGTATTCCTTTTTCGTGGTCTTTGCCATAGCTGTCCTCCGCCGGAAAATGGTCTGCATCTGCCCCGCAGCGCGCCGCAGATGCGCATATATGGTTTATTATAGCGATTTTTCCTCCCAAGTGCAAGCTTTTGTCCGAAACCCCGCCAAACCCCTTGGTTTTGACCCGCTTTCGCCTGTTTTTGCCCGTTTTCGTTCCGGCCGCGGCAGCGCAGCGTTATGTTTTCCACCTCGTCTTTCCCTGCTGCATCAAGGCTTTTCCACATTATCCACAGACTTTTCCACATCTTTATGTCAACGCATTTCCCCCGAAAAAGTTGCGTTTGCCTCCCTCTCCCGCCGCCTTCGCCGCCCTTCGCCGCTTTCGCTCAACAGCGGCGCTTTTTCCCGCGGGGCATGGCCACCGCGGGAAAAAACCGACGAACATATCAGTAAAAACCATTGGATAAACGCCGCCGCCTGTGCTATACTGAGGCCGAAAATGGAAAGGACGGTGCTGCCTCATGTCGCAACGGCTCAAAAATCTGGGCTCTTACCTCGCAGTGACGGGCATGGCCCTGCTGCTGGCGGTGAACTATCACATCTTCATCGTGCAGAACCATTTCGCCCCGGCGGGGCTCAACGGCATCGCCACCATGGTGCAGTACAAGACCGGCTTCAGCATCAGCTATATGTCCCTTATCATCAACATCCCCCTCTGCGTCTTTGCCTGGTTCCTGCTGGAGCGGCGCTTCGCCCTGCGGACGCTGCTGTTCTCGCTGGTATACTCCTTCAGCTATCTGTTTCTGCAGAGCAGCGGCACGGAATTTCTGCAATATAACGCCCAGGGGCACGACACCATTTTCCCCGTCATCATCAGCGGCGCCATCAGCGGCTTTGTGTACGGCATCTGCATGAAGCACAATGCCTCCACCGGCGGCACGGACGTGCTCTCGCGCTACATCAACCGCGTGAAGCCGGAGACGAATTTCTTCATGGTCACCTTCCTGCTGAACACCGCCGTGGCTCTCGCCTCCCTCTTCGTGTACTCCGAGGGCGGGCAGGCGGACTACAAGCCCGTGGCCCTCTGCATCACCTACTGCTTCATCTCCAATTTCACCGGCAACTATATCATCAAGGGCACAAAGACCGCCTATAAATTCACCGTCATCACCACCCATGCCGACGAGATCGCGGCGGACATCGCCCGGGAGCTGCGCCACAGCGCCACCCGGCTCAGCGCCGTGGGCACCTATACGGGGAAGGAGCGCAGCGTGCTGATCTGCGTGGTGAACAAGCACCAGTTGGTGGACTTCCGGGACATCATCAGCCAGTACGACGACACCTTCGCCTTCCACGAGCTGGCAAACGAGACCTACGGCAATTTCAAGCATATCAAGTAAGGCGGAGACTCCGCCGCAGACGCAGCAGAGGCGCATACCGACCGCTCGGTATGCGCCCCTTTTCGTTCTCAGAGCAGCTGTATGAGCCAGAGGATCAGCCCGTAGACCGCGCTGGCCGCGGTGCCGAAGACGATGACCGGCCCCGCCACCTGAAACATCCGCGCCGCCATGCCGGTGACGAGCCCCTCGCTTTTGAAATCCAGCGCCGGAGAGACCACGGCGTTGGCAAAGCCCGTGATGGGCACCAGCGTCCCCGCCCCGGCGAAACGGGCCAGACTGTTATAGAGATTCAGCGCCGTCAGTGCCGCCGAGAGGAACACCAGCGTCACAGAGGTGGCCGTCCCCGCCGTTTCGCGATCCAGTCCCTGCCGCAGCCAGAATTCCTGGATCAGCTGCCCCAGCACGCAGATGGCTCCGCCCACAAGAAAGGCCAGAAGCACATCCTTCCCCAAAGGGGAGCGGGGCTGCCGCTCCTTCACCAGCTTCTGATATTCCTCCGGCGTCATGTTCATGGCAGGCCCTCCTCATGGTCGTTTTCCCTAGCTTGCCCGCCGCCCGCCGCTTTATTCCACCGGAAAGCAAAAAGGAGCAGGCTTTCGCCCTGCTCCTTTCC
The DNA here is from genome assembly GCA_964414495.1 of uncultured Oscillospiraceae bacterium. Classification (GTDB taxonomy): domain Bacteria; phylum Bacillota; class Clostridia; order Oscillospirales; family Oscillospiraceae; genus RGIG5472. The sequence goes on along the minus strand of CAYPWQ010000002.1, from coordinate 14,536 downwards.
TTTGGACGCCGCGCAGCGGCGCCTCAGCCCTTCCGCGGATAGGGGCGCGGCTCATCCGTCAGACCGGCCAGATAGTCCATGCTGGTCTCCAGCGCCAGCGCGATGCGGCGGCACTGCTCGAAGGTCATGCTCCGCCGGCCCGTCTCCAGCTTGGAATAATCGCTCTGGTCGATGCCGGTGAGCATCTGCATCCGGATCTGCGAATAACCCTTTGCCTTTCGCAGCTCCCGCATTCTGGTCATTTCCTTCACCTCTCGCCTATTATGGCAAATTGACCTATTGATATTAAGGTGAAATTGACCTATTATGAGGGGAAAGGGGTGATGACATGCCGGATTACAAGGAACTGTATCTGAAGATGGTGCGGGCCTCTGAGCGGTCGCTGCAGGAGCTGATCCGCGCCCAGCAGGAGTGCGAGGAGCTGATCCTGCAGGAGGCGGACGAGGAGACCGCACCGGAAGAGGAATAATGTGCCGTGCAGAGCATGCCGCCGGAGAGTCCGGCGGCACGCTCTGCTTTCACTCAGCGGATCACACCATAGCGGCCGTGCAGGGCGTTCTCGCCGTCGGTCAGGTCGCCATCCGTATCCCGGACGCGGCCATTGCGGCGCATCTCCTCCCAGCCGGAGCCCTTTACCGTTTTCTCCACGTCCCGCGCAGCGTCCTTCGCGGCGCGGCGCAGTCTGCTTTCGTCCTGCCGCGCATCGCCGCGCTCAGCCGGCGACTCCACGTCGCCGATGCGGGGGTTATTGGTGCGGGCCTTGTCCTCGCCGCTCATGCTGCCGCCGCAGCCCGCGGCCAACAGCAGCAGCGCCGTCAGCAGCAGGGTCAACAGGGTCTTTTTCATGCTCACCTCCGGGCATCACGCAGATGCCGCGTTTAGCATGTCCCGCGTCGGCGCGTCCCATCCCGGAAAAGCGCGGCAGCGCAGGAAGACTTTTCCGATTCAAAAAAACAGCGTCCCGCTCCGCCCGGAACGGGACGCTGTTCGTTTTTTTCAGGAAAGCGCGGTCACGCGCCGCGCTCCTCCGCTTCGCGGCAGACCCGCAGGAAATCCTCGGCCTCCATGGTCTCATGCTCCAGCAGGTACTGCGCCACGGCCTCCAGCACCGGGCGCTGCTGACGCAGGATGTCCTCTGCCTTCTGATACGCCTCCTCTACGAGACGCTTTACCTCGCTGTCGATCTCCGCCGCCACCTCCTCGGAATAGCTGCGGGTGTGGCCCATGCTGCGGCCGATGAACACCTCGTCGTGGCCGGAATCGTAGACCACGTTGCCCAGCTTTTCGCTCATGCCGTACCGCATGACCATGCTGCGGGCGAGAGAAGAGGCTCTTTGCAGGTCGCTGCCCGCGCCGGTGGAGATATCCCCCAGCACCAGCTGCTCCGCTGCGCGGCCGCCGAGACAGGCGGCGATCTCTTCCCACAGATCGGCGCGGCTGCGATAGCTGCGATCCTCCTGCGGCAGATGGATGGTCATGCCGCCGGCCTGTCCCCGGGGGATGATGGTGATCTGGTGGACGGGATCCTGGGTGGGCAGGGCACGGATCACCACGGCATGGCCCGCCTCGTGATAGGCGGTGAGGCGGCGCTCTGCCTCCGGGATCACGCGGCTCTTCTTCTCCGGGCCCGCGATGACCTTGATGACGGCGTCCTTCAGATCCTGCCCGCGGATGAGCTTGTCGCTGCGGCGGGCGGCCAGCAGCGCCGCTTCGTTGGCCAGATTTTCAAGATCCGCGCCGGTGAAGCCCGCGGTGGCGCGGGCCACGGTGCGGAGATCCACATCCTCTGCAAGGGGCTTTTTCTTCGTGTGTACCTGCAGGATCTCCTCGCGGCCCTGGATGTCCGGCAGGCCCACATACACCTGCCGGTCGAAGCGGCCGGGACGCAGCAGGGCGGGATCCAGAATGTCCGCCCGGTTGGTGGCGGCCAGCACCACCACGCCCTGATTGCTGCCGAAGCCGTCCATCTCCACAAGAAGCTGGTTCAATGTCTGCTCGCGCTCGTCATGTCCGCCGCCGAGACCTGTGCCGCGCTGACGGCCCACCGCGTCGATCTCGTCGATGAACACGATGGCGGGGGCGATCTTCTTCGCCTGCTCAAAGAGGTCGCGGACGCGGCTGGCGCCCACGCCCACATACATTTCCACAAAGTCCGAGCCGGAAATGGACAGAAAGCCCACCCCCGCTTCGCCGGCCACGGCCTTGGCCAGCAGTGTCTTGCCCGTACCGGGAGGGCCCACCAGCAGCACACCGTGGGGGATGCGGGCACCGAGATCCAGGAACTTCTTGGGCTCGCGCAGGAACTCCACGATCTCGCAGAGCTCCTCCTTCTCCTCCTTCGCGCCCGCCACATCCGCAAAGCGCACGTCGCTGTGATAATCCTCGGCGGTCTTGGTGCGGGCATTGCCGAACTTTGCCGTGCTGTTGGCGCCGCCGTTCATGCGGTTCGTCAGCACGTTCATGAAGAAGAACAGCATGGCCGCCGTCAGCAGCAGGGGCAGCACGATCTCAAGCAAGCGGCTGTCGCCGGCGCTGCGGTAATTGTAATCCTCGATGATGCCCGCGGCGGCCTGCTCCTCCACGAGCGCATGGAGACTGTCGTAAAACAGCTGGAAGTCATAGAGCTCGTGGGTCACCACGGCATAGCTCCTGCCGTTCCGCTCATAGGGCTCGCGCAGGGTCAGCTCCAGATCGCTGCCGTCGATGCGGAAGCTCTTCACCTGCTCGTTTTCAAACAGCTCCCGCATCTCCCGGTCGCTGATCTCCACATCGCTCCCGCTGTTCCAGAGGCTCACCGCCGCCCAGATCAGCAGCAGGGCCAGCAGGAAATAGGGCAGGCGGAAGCCGGGTCGTTTCTCGTTCAAGGGATCTCCTCCTTTGTCTAAGCTCGCCCGCTATCACAAAAGGCGTTCCGTCGGAACGCCTTTTGCCGCGGGTCAGTATAAAGGGCGATCAGTCGTCCAGATCCTTCTCGTAGACAGAGGCCTTCAGCACGCCGATGTAGGGCAGATTGCGGTACTCCTGGGCATAGTCCAGGCCATAGCCCACCACGAACTCGTCGGGCACCTCAAAGCCCACGAACTCAGCGGTGATGGGCTTTGTGCGGCGGCTGGGCTTGTCCAGCAGGGTGGCGATGGTGACGGAGGCCGCGCCCTTGGCCTTGAAATAGCCCATGAGGAAGCTCAGCGTGTTGCCGGAATCCAGGATATCCTCCACCACGATGATGTCGCGGCCGGTGATGTCACGCTGGATATCGTGGGTGATCTGCACCACGCCGCTGCTCTTGGTGCCGTTCTGGTAGGAGGAGACGGCGATGAACTCGATCTCCGCCTTCAGGCCGCTGGCGCGCACCAGATCCGCCATGAAGATGAAGCAGCCCTTCAGCACGCCCAGAAACAGGGGCTTCTTGTCCTTGAACTTGGCGTTGATCTGGTCACCCAGCAGCTGCACGCGCTCCTTCAGCTCCTCCTCCGTCACGAGGACCTTGAGAATGTCGTTTTCCATCATGTTTTCCATAGTTGTTGCTCCCTCTCGATCTTTTCTGTAATCAGTACCAGCGCTTCCTCGTCCTCCCGGGGGAGGAAGGCCTCGTCCATCCCGATGCCTGCCGCGGCGCAGAGCCGGCCGCCGGTATAAAAGACCGGTGTGCGCTCCCTCTCCTCGGCGGAGATGCCCCGTTCCGCGAACAGGCGCTTGAGACTGCGCCGCCCGCGGCTGCCCGGCAGCATGAGCCCTGTGTGCCTGTCCCAGGGCCCCACGGTGATGGGTAACGCTATCATATCATACTTCAGCGGAATTGTATCGGCTTTTTCCGGAAAATTTTTCTCTCTTTTTTCGCAGGAAACGCGGTAATCGCCCCAGATGAGGCTCTCACCGGGCAAAAGCGCCGCCGTTTTTCCCTGCGGCGCACGGCGCAGGGCCAGCACACGGCCCTGCCGCAGGGCAACGCACCCACCCGGCAGGGACAGCGACGCCCCCTCGCTCCCATGGAGCACCAGCTCCTCCAGCGCGGCGAAATGCCGCGCCGTTACGTCCCGCCGCCCCAGCTCCGCCTGCTCCAGCAGCAGGCCCAGCATCCGGGGGATCAGGGCGGGCTCGGTCTGCAAAAAACGCTCCCGCGGCGCAGAGACACCGCCGCGCTCGATCTTCGTTTCGCCAAGCTCCGCCTCCGCGATGCGGCGCAGCAGCTGATCCTCCCGCCGCTGCACGGCGGCAGCGCGGCAGATGGCCTCCGCCGCGCCGGTGTGGATCTGCTCCAGCTCCGGCAGGACGGTGTGGCGGATGCGGTTGCGGGCATAGCGCAGATCGCGGTTGCTGGCATCCTCCCGATGGGGCAGGTGATGGGCCGCGGCATAGCGCTCGATCTCCCGGCGGCTCACCGTGAGGAAGGGCCGCACGAACTGCTCCCGCACGGGCGGGATGCCGGTGATGCCGGCGCTGCCCCGGATCAGCTGATAGAGCACGGTCTCGGCGTTGTCCTCCGCCTGATGGGCCGTAGCCACCCGCTCCGCGCCCAGCGCCTCCGCCGTGCGGCGGAGGAAATCGTAGCGGCAGTTCCGCGCGGCCTCCTCGATGCCGCAGCCCTGTGCTGCCGCGGCGCAGCGGACGTCTCCCGCCTCCACGATGCAGGGGATGCCCCAGTCCGCGCAGAGCTCCTGCACGAAGCGGGCGTCCGCCTCGGATTCCGCGCCCCGGAGCCCGTGGTCATAATGGGCCGCGGCCAGACGGAAGCCCTCGCGCCGGGAGAGCTCATGTAAAAAATACAGCAGCGAGACGGAGTCCAGCCCGCCCGAAACGGCGCAGAGGAGCAGGCCGCCGCGCTGCGGCAGCATCCCCTCGCGCCGCATGGACTGCTCCGCCCGCTGCATGGCCGCGTTGTATTCCTGTTTCGTGTTGTCCCGCGTCCGTTCAGTCACCGTAGCGCTCCTCCAGCGTGCCGAAGGTGGTATACTCCGGCATCCAGCGCATCTCCAGCTTGCCGGTCTCGCCGTGACGGTTCTTGGCGATGATGACCTCGGCGATGTTGCGCTTCTCGCTGTCCTCCTTATAATAGTCGTCGCGGTAGATGAACATGACGATGTCCGCATCCTGCTCGATGGCGCCGGATTCACGCAGGTCGCTGAGCATGGGGCGCTTGTCGTCGCGCTTTTCATTGGCGCGGGAGAGCTGGCTCAGGCAGATGACGGGCACCTGCAGCTCCTTCGCCATGATCTTCAGCATACGGGAAATATCGCTCACCGCCTGCTGACGGTTCTCGCCGCTGTAGCCCTTGCCGCCGGCGGAGGTCATGAGCTGCAGATAGTCGATGATGACGAGGCCCAGATTGTCGAGACGCCGGCACTTGGCATTCATGTCCGCCACGGTGAGCAGGGGATTGTCGTCGATGCGGATGTCGGCCTGGCTCAGAACGGAGGTGGCGCGCACCACCTTTTCCCAGTCCAGCTCCCGCAGATTGCCCGTCACAAGACGCTGGTTCTCCACCGGAGCCTCGCTGGAGAGCAGGCGCGTCACCAGCTGCTCCGCCGACATCTCCAGCGAGAAGATGGCGACGGTCTTTCCGCTGGCCTTGCCCACGTTCAGGCCGATGTTCAGCGCAAGCGAGGTCTTGCCCATGCCGGGACGGGCAGCCAGCAGCAGCAGGTCGGACTTGTTCAGGCCCGACAGCTTGGCATCCAGCCCGGAAAAGCCCGTGGACAGTCCCGGCAGCCGTCCGCCGCCCCCGGCGTTCAGCTCAGCCAGATGATCCAGCACGCCGGAGAGCACCACGCTCACCGGCACCATGTCCTGCGAGCTGCGGCCCCGGCGCACGGCATAGATCTTCTGCTCCGCCGCCTCCAGGGTGTCCTCGGCCTCACCCACGCCCTCCTGCACCATGGCGGTGATCTCCGACGCGGCGGTGGCGACGCTGCGCAGCAGCGCCTTGTCCCGCACGATCTGCACGTATTCCATCACGTTGGCAGAGGTGGGCGTGATCTCCATGAGCTGCACAAGGTAGCTGCGGGTGGCGTCGTTGGCGGTGCCGTTTTTCTGCATCTCCTCCGCCACGGTCACGCCGTCGATGGGCCGGGAATAGATGAACATGTGGTGGACGGTCTCAAAGATCTCCCGGTTCTGCCGGTGATAGAAATCCTCGGCGCGCAGCTTGTCCATCACATCCTTGATGCAGAGCGCATCGATGAGCATGGAGCCCAGCACCGCCTGCTCCGCCTCCAGACTGTTGGGCATCTGCCGCAGCAGCAGCTCTTCCATGAAAACCATCCTCCTTCCAAAATCGCCCGGATGTCCGGGCGGGATCATTTTACTCCGTCACCATGAGATAGACGGTGCCGCTGATCTCATAGCCCAGCTTGGCCTTCAGCTGATAGCTGCCGTAGGCCTTGATGGGCTCGTCCATGACGATCTTCTGCTTGGGCAGCTCCACACCGTACTGGGTCTGCAGCGCCTCGGAAACTTCCTTCGCCGTGATGGCGCCGAAGAGCTTGCCGTTGGCGCCGGCCTTGGCAGAGATCTTCACGGGGCTGTTCTTCAGCTTCTCCGCCACCTCGGCGGCGGCGGCGCGGTTGGCCGCCTCCTCCGCGAGACGGGCCTTTTCCTTCAGCTTCATGGTGTTCAGCGCATCCGCCGTGGCGGGGATGGCCAGCTTGCGGGGCAGAAGGAAGTTTCTTGCATAGCCCTCCGACGCCTCGATCAGCTGGCCCTTCTTGCCCTGACCCTTCACATCCTGCTGTAAAATCACTTTCATATCCGTTTTCTCCTTACTGTTATGTCAACCAATGTTTACTCTTCCAGATAGCGGTCGATGGCGGCGCGCAGGCGCTGCGCCACCTCGGCGGCCTCGCCGCCCTCCACAAAGCCGCCGGCCATGGTGGAGTTGCCGCCGCCGCCGAGACTTTCCAGAATGACCTGCACGTTGATCTCGCCCGCACTGCGGGCGCTGAGACCGATGCCGCCCCGGGCGGCATAGACCACGAAGGCCGCCTCCACGCCCCGGAGATTCAGCAGCTCATCGCCGGCTTTGGCGGCGGTGGTGCGGTCTGTCTCGCTGCTCACCACGGCGATGGCCAGCTTTTCGCGGTACATCTCCGCGTGGCGGATGATCTCGAACTTTTCCACCATCTCGCTGAGATTGCCCTGGAACAGACGGTGTACCTCCGTCATGTCCGCCCCGGCGCGGCGCAGGAAGGCCGCGGCCTCAAAGGTGCGTCCGCCGGTGCGCTGGGTGAATTTCTTCGTATCCAGCACCATGCCCGCAAGAAGGGCCTCCGCCTCGTCCCGCAGCAGATCGCCGGGCTCGACGAGGTATTGCAGCAGCTCCGTCACCAGCTCACAGGCGGAGGAGGCATAGGGCTCGTGGAAATTCAGCGCCGCATTCTCAATGTAGCTGGCGGCGCGGCGGTGGTGGTCGATGACGGCCACGCGGTTGCAGGCCTCCAGCAGCTGGGGGGATTCCACAAAGTCGGGGCGGTTGGTATCCACCACCACGAGAAGGGACGCCGCCTCGCTGCGGAGGAAGGCCTCGCCCGGAGAGATGAACACGCCCTTGTATTCCTCCAGCGCCTTCAGCTTGGCAAGCAGCGCCTCCGCCGCGTTGTTGTTCTCGTCGATGACGATCTGGATGCGGCGGCCCAGCTTCCGCGCGATGCAGACAAGGCCCGCGGCCGCGCCGAGGGCATCCATGTCCGCATAGTTGTGCCCCATGACGTACACGTTCTTCGCGTCATTCATGAGCTCGCGCAGGGCGTTGGCCATGACGCGGGATTTCACCTTCGTCCGCTTTTCCGAGGTCTTGGTGCGGCCGCCGTAGAACTCGAAGTTCCGCGCGTCCTTCACCACGGCCTGATCGCCGCCGCGGGAAAGGGCCATCTCCACCGACAGCTGCGCATTCTTGTACAGCGCCTCAAAGCCGCTGACCTCCCGCCCCACGCCGATGGACAGGGTGGGACTGACGCCGCCCTCCACGGGGATCTCGCGCACCTGATCGAGAACGCTGAACTTCTCCTCCGCAAGACGGCGGTAATGCTGCTGCTCGATGACGAGCAGGAAGCGGTCGCGGGCAAAGCGGGTCAGCAGGCAGCCGGTGCCCTCCGCCCAGCGGGTGATCTTCTCGTAAATGGCGGCCTGGACGGCGGACTGGTTGGATTCGCTGCAGGACTTCATCACGTCCTCGTAATTGTCGTGATAGATCAGCGCCACCACGGGCTCCTCGGCGTCCAGCTTCGTCCGCAGCTGGTCACATTCGGTGGTATCCACCCAGTAGGTGGTGGCCAGCAGGGACTGGGCGGCGGCGCGGCTGTTCCTGCCGTTCTTTGTGCCATAGGCCAGCGCACCATACACCCGGTAGCGCCGCCCGTTCATGGCGACCGTCTCGGGACATTCCCGCTTGCCCTCCAGCACCCAGTGGAAGGGGAAGTCGGGGATGGCCGCCTCCAGATCCGTTTCAAAGGACTCCGAGCTGAGGCCCGCCTGCTGCAGAAAGGCGTCGTTGGCCCAGATCAGCTCTCGCTGATCGGGGCGGAACACCATGGCGGGCAGGGGAGAGCTCATGAGCGTGTTGGCCCCCGCCTGCTCCACGCTGCCGGTGAGCGTGTCGATATACTGCATGACCTTGTCCCGGCGGACGCGGCCGGTATAGCGGCAGTAGAAAAAGAGCAGCACCGTGATGCCCACCTCGGCGATGCCCCAGAGCACCTCGCCCAGCAGGAAGGTGCCCACTGCAAAGATCAGCATCATCACAAGATAGATATGCAGCTTCGGCTCCAGCAGACGCGCGATCTTTTTATTCATCCTCGACCCTCTTTTCCGCCCTTGCGGGCATAGCTTCCCTGATTTTAACCAGTATACCACACTCCGCCGCCCTCGGCAATCACAAAATCCCATATCCGGGGCAGGGAATTGCCCTGTTTTCCTCCCTGCGGCGCACAATATTTTGAAAAAGAGGTATACAAATCCGCCGGGATGTGCTATACTGTAATAACTTTGGGGGCTATCCCCCTTCTTTTTGCTGCTCACCGGCGGCGGCGCGGACCGCCCCCGGCATCAATACAGAAACAAACAGACGATGGCAGGATGGGACGCGAACCGCAGTCAGGCGGCGGCCGGAAGGGCCGCAGGCTTGCGCGGGCGACGTCTTTGGGTTTCGTGCGGCAAAATACCGCCGCAGCCCCCTTCTGCCGAGCGATTTTTACTGGTAAGAAAGGAATTATTGTACCCAAATGGCAGAAAAATTGAAAGTGATCCCTCTTGGCGGTCTCAATGAGATCGGCAAGAACATGACCGTTTACGAGTGCAGCGGCGAGATCATCGTGGTGGACTGCGGCATGGCCTTCCCCGGCGACGACATGTATGGCATCGACCTGGTGATCCCCGACGTGAGCTATCTCGTGAAGAACAAGCAGCGCATCCGGGGCCTCTTCATCACCCATGGGCACGAGGACCATATCGGTGCCATCCCCTATGTGCTGAAGCAGGTGAACATGCCCATCTACTGCACCCGCCTTACCGCAGGGCTGATCCGGCTGAAGCTGGAGGAGCACGGGCTGCTCTCCACCACGAAGATCGTCACCGTGGAGGCGGGTGACACCATCCGCGCGGGCAAGTTCAGCGTGGAATTCATCCATGTGAACCACTCCATCGCCGACAGCGTGGCCTTCGCCATCCGCACGAAGGTGGGCGTGGTGCTCCACACCGGCGACTTCAAGATCGACTCCACCCCCATCAACGAGGACGTGATCGACCTGGCCCGCATCGGCGAGCTGGGCAAGGAGGGCGTGCTGGCCCTGATGATGGACTCCACCAACGCCGAGCGCAAGGGCTATACCATGAGCGAACGCACCGTGGGCGAGACGCTGGAGCAGCAGTTCCGCGGCTGCAAGAAGCGCATCATCGTCACCACCTTCGCCTCCAACATCTATCGCGTGCAGCAGGTGATGAACGCCGCCGCCGCGTGCAAGCGCAAGGTGGCCGTCAGCGGCCGCAGCATGGAGAACGTGGTGGCGGTGGCATCGGAGCTGGGCTATCTCAAGATCCCGAAGAACACCCTCATGGATCTCAACAAGATCAAGGGCCTGCCTCTCGAGCAGCAGGTCATCATCACCACCGGCTCTCAGGGCGAGGAGATGAGCGCGCTGTACCGCATGGCCTTCTCCACCCACAAGCAGATCGAGGTGGGCCCCGGGGACAAGGTCATCATCTCCGCCTCCGCCATCCCCGGCAACGAAAAGTCCATCGGCCGCGTCATCAACGAGCTGTTCCGCAAGGGCGTGGAGGCGGTGTTCTCCGCCAACTCTCCCCTGCATGTCTCCGGTCACGCCTGCCAGGAGGAGCTGAAGATCATCCACGCCCTGGCCAAGCCCCGCTTCTTCGTGCCGCTGCACGGTGAGCAGCGCCATCTTCAGGCCCACCGGAACATCGCCATGCAGATGGGCATGGACTCCAAGCAGATCGCCATTGCCGAGAACGGCGATGTCATCGAGTTCACCAGCCGCCACATGAAGCAGGAGAATTCCGTCCCCGCGGGCGTGCTGCTGGTGGACGGCTCCGGTGTGGGCGACGTGGGCGCAGCGGTGCTGCGCGACCGCAAGAAGATCGCCGAGGACGGCATCGTGGTGGTGATCCTGAACGTCAGCTCCTATAACCGCGACATTCTCTCCCCTCCGGAGATCGTGACCCGCGGCTTCATCTATGTGAAGGAGAACGAGCAGCTGCTGAAGGATCTGGGCGAGGCCGTCATGACCGCCGCCGAGCCTGTGTGCCGCCGCCGCAGCCGCGACCTCAGCGAGCTGAAGAGCGTGGTGAAATCCGCGGCCAGCAACTACCTTTACAAGAACACCAAGCGCAGCCCCATGATCGTGCCCGTGATCAACGAGCTGTAAGCCCTGTCGAAAAAGCATTCCGCCTGCCGCGCCCCGCGGCAGGCTTTTTCACGGAGACCGCCGCCAATTGCCCCGAAAGAGGCGTCCTGATGGCTTGCGCTTTCCGTTTCCCTGTCCTATAATGGAACAGGATGACAATTCTCCGGGCGCGCCCGGAAGCTGACTGACAAAGGATTGAAACGCTATGCTGCAACTGATGATCCCCTGCCTGTTCGGTCTGGAGGGACTGGTGGGCGACGAGGTGCGCCGCCTCGGTCTGAACGGCGTGCAGGTGGAGAACGGCCACGTCCGCTGCGAGGGCGACTGGCGCGACCTCTGCCGTCTGAATCTGAATCTCCGCTGCGGTGAGCGGGTGCTGCTGCTGGTGGGGCAGGAGAAGGCCGAGACCTTCGACGAGCTCTACGAGGCTGCCGCCCGTCAGCCGTGGGAAAACTACATCCCCCGGGACGGGCAGTTCCCCGTGAAGGGGTATTCCCTGAATTCCAAGCTCTTCTCTCTGCCCCACTGCCAGAAGATCATCAAGAAGGCGGCGGCGGTGCGTCTCGGCAATGCCTATGGCCTCCAGCAGCTGCCGGAGACGGGGGAGATGTACCAGATCCAGTTCGCCATGCGAAATGACATGGCGGAATTCTATCTCGACACCTCCGGCGCGGGCCTGCGCAAGCGGGGCTATCGCGCCGTGTCGCTGGAGGCGCCCCTGCGGGAGACGCTGGCCGCCGCCATGGTGATCCTCTCCCGCTACCGCGGGCGCGACCCCTTCTGCGATCCCTTCTGCGGCAGCGGCACCATCGCCATCGAAGCCGCCCTCATCGCCAAAAACCGCGCGCCGGGTCTTGACCGGCGCTTCGATGCCCAGAAGTGGGCACAGGCCCCGGCCAAACTCTGGATGGACGCGGCGGAGGAGGCCATGGATCAGGAGTTCCACGGCAATTACGAGATCTGGGGCGGCGACACCGATCCCCGGGCAGTGGCGCTCGCGCAGGAGAATGCGGTGAAGGCCGGCGTGGAAGACACGGTGCGCTTCGAGCTGGCAGATGCCACCCGCTTCCACTGGGGCGGGCAGTATGGCCGCGTGGTGACGAACCCGCCCTATGGCGAGCGTCTCATGGACAAGGCGGCGGTGGAGCAGCTCTACCGCGACTTCGGCGCGGCCATGCGGAAGCTCCCGGACAGCTGGCGCATCTCCGTGCTGTCCTCTCACACGGAGTTCGAACGCTGCTTTGGCCGCGAGGCCGACCGCAAGCGCAAGCTCTATAACGGCATGATCAAATGCGACCTGTTCCAGTACGGGAAGAAGTAAGGGGGGACAACGCCATGAAGCATGTGTTCATCATCAACCCCAAGGCCGGCAAGGGCGACGGCGTCAGCCGCATCTATGCCATGGCGGACGCGCTGCGCGACCGGCACGGTCTGGACGTGCGCTGCATCCTGACCCAGAGCCCCGGCCACGCCACCACCGTCACCCGCTCGCTTGCGGAGACGGGCGAGGAGCTTCGCTTTTACGCCTGCGGCGGCGACGGCACCATCAACGAGGTGGCCAACGGCGCGGCGGGCTTCCCCAACGCCGCCATGACCGCCATTCCCATCGGCACGGGCAACGACTTTCTGAAAAACTTCGGCGCGGCGCAGTCCCTCTTCCGCGACGCAGAAAATCTCTTCGACGGCCCCGTGACCGAGCTGGATCTCATCGACTGCAACGGCCGTCTGGCCCTGACCATCGCCTGCAGCGGCATCGATGCCCGCGTGGCGGCAGACGTACACCGCTTCAGCTCCCGCCCCCTGCTGGACGGCAAGAGCAGCTATCTCGCCTCCGTTGCGGCCAACGTGCTGCTGCGTCCCCTGACCTCCCGCTGGACGGTGACGCTGGACGGCGAGGCCCGGACTGGGCGCTATACCCTGGCCGCGGTCTGCAACGGCCGCTATTACGGCGGCGGCTTCATGCCCGTGGGCGAGGCCAGCATGACCGACGGCGTGCTGAACACCCTGGTGGTGGACGGCATCACCCGCGCCATTTTTGCCCGCTTTGTGACCCCCTATTCCAAGGGGCAGTACAACAAATTCCCGAAATACGCCCGCTGCGTCACGGCGAAGGAGGTCCGCATCACGGCGGAGGACGAGGACATCGTCACCTGTCTCGACGGCGAGATCCTCCGCACCCGGGACGTGACCTTCCGCCTCAGCGACAAGAAGCTCCGCTTCTTCGCCCCGGCAGGGGCCAGCCCCGACGCCACCCGTCAGGCCGCGCCCACGCAGCAGACAAAGGAGAACGACTGATATGACCATCGCAGTGACTTACGACAACGGCAGCATTTTTCAGCACTTCGGCCACACCGAGCAGTTCAAGCTCTACGAGACCGACGGGGAGAAGATCCTCTCCGCCGCCGTGGTGAACGCCGACGGCTGCGGCCACGGGGCTCTCGCGGGCTTTCTCGCGGCGCAGGGCGTAGACACTCTGATCTGCGGCGGCATCGGCGGCGGCGCGCAGATGGCGCTGACTGAGGCAGGCATCCGGCTCTTCGGCGGCGTCAGCGGCAGCGCGGACGCCGCAGTGGAGGCGCTCCTCTCGGGGGCGCTGCGCTTTGATCCGGACGTGCGCTGCTCCCACCATGAGCACGGCGAGGGGCACAGCTGCGGCAGCCACGGCTGCGGCGGACACAGCTGCCACTAAAACCGAAAACGCAACAGGAGAGGGCTCCCGCAAGGGAACCCTCTCCTGTTTTTTTGATCGCTGCGGCTCAGAGCGGCAGGCCCGCAAACATCACCGCCGCATGGGCGGCGCTGCCCAGCATGACGAACACATGAAAGATCTCGTGGTTGCCGAAACCGGGGATGAGCCGCGCAAGGCGGCGGGGCTTCAGCGCGTAGATCACACCGCCCACAGTGTAGCACACGCCGCCCAGGAACAGCCAGAAAAAGCCCCGTCCCACCAGCGCCGCCCGGATGGCGGGCAGGGCCAGCAGGCACAGCCAGCCCATGGCGATGTACATGACGGAGGAGACCCACTTGGGGCAGCCCACGCAGAAATACTTTGCCGTCATGCCCGCCGCAGCCAGTGCCCAGACCAGGATCAGCAGCCAGCGCCCCTGCCGCCCCAGCGCCACGGTGCAGATGGGCGTATAGGAGCCGGCGATGAGGACAAAGATCATCATGTGGTCCAGCCGCTGCAGGCGCTTTTCTCCCGCCGGGGAGAGATGGAAGCTGTGATAGGCAGCAGAGGCGCCATAGAGCAGGATCATGCTGAGGGCGAACACGCTGAGGCTCGCCATGGCAGCGGTGGACGCGCCGCGGGCGGCGGCGCGGGTCAGCAGCACCGGCATGAACAGAACGGCCCCCACAAAGCCGATGAAATGGGTGGCGGCACTGACGGGATCCTTGGCCCGGAAGCGGGGCGCGGCAAATTCCGCGGAACAGACAGCCTGCATGGATAGACCCTCCTTTTCAAAGTTAAAACCTCTTTATAGGTTTTTCAAAAACCTATAACAGGATCATAGACCTCTTCTTCGCTTCTGTCAAGGGGGGAAGCACAAAAAAGACGGCTCTCACAAGAGCCGTCTTTTTCGGTTTCAAAGGATCACCGCGCAGGATAAAAAGAGACGAATGCAGCGATAACCGCGAACCCGTCACCGGGAGCCGATAGAAGCACTGCATCCATCTCTGATGAAGAG
>CAYPWQ010000001.1:0-33539 GCA_964414495.1 uncultured Oscillospiraceae bacterium | reverse complement strand
GCAGCAGCACGGTGAAGGTGTCGAAGCCCTCCACGGTGCCCCGCATCTGAAAGCCGTTCACCAGAAACACGGTGACGGGGCAGCGCCGCTGACGGGCGCGGGTGAGAAACGTTTCCTGATAGTTGAGCTCTGTTTTCATATTCTGTCGTCCTTTCTGTTGGTCGGACGACTGGTCTCTCCGCCGCCCGCCTGTGGGATCATACTACCCCTTCGGCGGTGAGGATTTCTGTCGCTTTCTGGAGGGCCCACGCAAAATCCCTCTCCTTTCCCCACAAGATCCAGTGGGGCTCCTTCTTTCTCAGCCAGGTGAGCTGACGCTTGGCATACTGGCGCGAGCGCAGGCGGATCTCGTCCAGCGCCTGCTCCACCGTTTCTTCGCCGTCATACACCCGGAGAAATTCCTTGTAGCCGATGGCCTGCCACGCGGTGGAGGAACGGGGGAGTCCCCGCGCCATCAGCGTCTCCACCTCCCGCAGCAGTCCCGCCTCCGCCATGCGGTCCACCCGCAGGTCGATCAGGCGCTTCATATCCTCCCGGTCGGCAAAGGCCAGGGCGACGCGCACCGCGCGGTAGCGGTCCTCCTGCAATTGCGAGCGGGCGTTGTGCGCCGTCATGGTCTCGCCCGTCTCGTGATAGACCTCCAGCGCCCGGAGGATGCGTTTTTCATCGCCCGGATGGAGGCGCGCGGCGCTCTCCGGGTCGATCTGCCGCAGCTCGTCATAGAGAGGGGCGATCCCCTCCCGTGCCAGCCGGTCATAGAGTACGCGGCGCACTGCGCCGCCGTCCTCGCCCGCGGCAAAGGCGTTGCCCCGGATCAGGGCATCCATATAAAGCCCCGTGCCGCCCACAAGGATGGGGCGCTTTCCCCGGCGCAGGATATCCTGCACGCACTGATCCGCCTCCTGTACGAAGCGGGCCACGCTGTACTGCTCTCCCGGCTCGGCCACCGCCACCATATGGTGGGGCACGCCCTCCATCTCCTCCTCCGTGGGGGCGGCGGTGCCAATGGTCATGCCGCGATAGAGCTGCATGGAGTCGCAGGAGACCACCTCGCCGTTATATCGTTTTGCCAGCAGCACGCCGAGACGGGTCTTGCCGCAGGCGGTGGGGCCCGAAAGGGCGATGAGGGTCGCCTTGTCCATGGCGTGCTCCTTTCCGCCGCCGGGTCAGGCCCGGCGGAACAGCTTTTCCAGCTGGTATTTGCTGATGGCGGCCTCCACCGGCCGGCCATGGGGGCAGTAGCGCACCTCGCCGCTCTGCACCCGCCGCACGAGGGCCCGCAGCTCCCGCTCGTCCGAATCCATGCCCGCCTTCACCGCCGCCTTGCAGGCGATGGTGTGGAGCATGGCATCCCGGGCGGAGGCGGGATCGGTGTTGCGGCAGGCGCGCAGCTCCTCTGCCAGCATCTCCAGCGCCGCGGGCGCGTCCGCCGCGTCGATGTCCGCCGGGATCTGCCGCACCAGCAGGCTGCCGGGACCGAAATCCTCGCACTGAAAGCCAAAGCGCTCCAGCAGCTCCTGCCGCTCCAGCAGCGCGGCGCAGGCATCCGCGCCGATGTCCGCCGAAATGGGGGAGAGGAGCAGCTGGCCCATGACCTCCATCTTCCCGGCCTTCAGGCGGTCGAAGAGGATGCGCTCGTGGGCTGCGTGCTTGTCGATGAGATGCACCGTGCCGCCCTCGTCCTCGCAGACGATGTAGGTCTTCAGCAGCTCCCCGGCGATGCGCCAGGGGGCCTCCTCCGGAAGCAGCGTCTCCTGCGCCGTATCAAGGGGGAGCGCCGTCTGCTCCGGTGCGGCAGGCGCTTCCGCCTGCGGCGCAGGCTTTGCCGCCGGTTCCTCCGTCGGTGCAATGACGGCGGGGGCGGGCTCCTCCCGCTTCGGCGGGCGAATGGCAAAGACCGGTGCGCCGGATTTGTCCACCAGCTGCGTCTCCACCGGCGTCACCCGGTAAAGGGGCTTGGCCCCGTCCGCCGCCCGCAGGGTGGTCTGCGCCGCCTCCGGCACGGGGGACACCCGGCTGCGGAAGGCCGTGTCCTCCGCCGTGACAAAGGCGGGGGCCTTCGCCGCGGGAGCGGGCATTTTGGGCAGTTCGCGCTTTTCCGGCGCGGGGCGCGCCGATTCCGCCATACGGCGGAACTCCGCGGCACTGCGGGTCTGATAGAAATCGTTTTTCTTCTCCGCCGGCGCGGGGGCGGGTCTTGCCTCCGGCGCGGCGGGGGTCTTCTCGTTCAGCGCGTCCAGCACCGTGTAATACACGGCGTCGAACACGGCCTTTTCCTGCAAAAATTTCACCACGGTCTTGGCCGGGTGGACGTTCACGTCCACCTCCTGCACCGGCAGGGTCAGATGCAGCACACAGCCGGGGAATTTCCCCTTCATGATCTGATTGCGGTAGCCCTCCTCCAGAGCCGTCGTCAGCAGGGGAGACTTCACCAGCCGCCCGTTGACGAAAAATATCTGCATGCTGCGGCTGCCCCGGCCCATGAGGGGCTTTGTCACAAAGCCCTCGCAGCGGACGCTGCCGCCGCGGCCCGCAACGGGGCGCAGACTCAGGGCAAAGTCGCGGCCAAGGGCCGCATACACGGCGCTGAGGAGCTTGCCGTCGCCGGGGGTGTGCAGCACCTCCTCCCCGTCCTTCACAAAGCGGAGGGAGAGCTCCGGATGGCTCAGGGCCAGCTGCTGCAGCACGCTGTGGACAGCGGCGGTCTCGGCGCTGTCCTTTTTCATGAATTTCAGCCGCGCCGGGGTGTTATAGAACAGATCCCGCACGGCGATGTCCGTGCCCTCCGGGGCAGGGGCCTCCTCCACCGCGCCGGCCTCGCCCGCAACGAGACGCAGCGACGCGCCCGCGCCGCCCCGCGCACAGGAGACGATCTCCACCCGGCTCACCGCCGCGATGGCGGCCAGCGCCTCACCGCGAAAGCCCAGCGTGCCGATGGCGGCCAGGTCGCTCTCGCTCCGGAGCTTGCTGGTGGCATGGCGAAGAAAGGCGGTGGGAAGCTGGGCGGGCGGGATGCCGCAGCCGTTGTCGCTGACGCGGATCAGCTCCATGCCGCCGCGGCGGATCTCCACCGTCACGGCGGAGGCTCCCGCGTCCACGGCGTTTTCCACCAGCTCCTTCACCACGCTGGCGGGGCGCTCCACCACCTCGCCCGCGGCGATCAGATCGGCCAGATGGGGCGCGAGGCACCGGATCTCAGGCATATGCGCATCCTCCCTTTCTCTCGTTTACCAGGTGAACGCCAGGGCGTTCACCGCCGCATGGACCAGCACCGCCGTGAACACCGAGCCGCTGCGGCCATAGGCCCAGGCGAACACCAGTCCGGGGATCAGATACTGTGCCAGCGTCACCACCGACGCCGTGCTCACGCCGCCCACAGCCACGCGCCAGAAATAGCCGAAGGCGAACAGCAGCGCCGACGCCGCATACGCCACCGGCACGCTCTTCTCTGCCAGCCAGCCGAAGACCAGTCCCCGGAACAGCACCTCCTCCACAAAGGGCGCGAGGAGGATGACGATGAGGACGGTGGTGCGGGGCGCATCGTCGATGACGGCGGCGATGATGCCGTCGTTCAGATTGCCCACCGGCATCAGAAAACGGTTACAGAGCCGGTAAAACAGCTCGTTGGCCCCGTAAAACAGCACGAGAGCCATGCCCGCCGTGGTCAGGCAGCGGTTGAGGCTGCCGAAAAAGCGCCCCATGTCGCTGCCGAGGAAGCGGTGGAACAGTACCGCCGTCACAGCGGTCAGAATGTAGTAATACACGCGGTTCGCCGCCGCAGCGGAGATCTGCGTATCCAGCAGCACGGCGAAAAGATGGATCAGCCGCTCCAGCAGCAGCGGCATCACCAGCAGATACACGGCGAAGAAGAGCCAGCCGCCGATGATCTCCATATCGGTCATATAGGTGTGCTTTGCGTTCTTTTTGGCCATGGGTCTCCCTTCCGTTTACTGTAATTTCCGTTTCAGCTCATAGAGCAGGCCCAGCGCCTCGATGGGCGTCAGGGCGTCAGGCTCCAGACGGCGCAGGCTCTCCAGCACCTCGCCCTCCGCCATGGCGGAAAGGCTCAGCTGAGGGCTCTCCTCCGCGGGAGCGGCCGTGACCGGCGCGGCTGCGGGGGCGGCGCTCTCCAGCTCCTTCAGCACGGCGCGGCTGCGCCGCACCACCGATTCCGGCAGGCCCGCCAGCTTCGCCACCTCGATGCCGTAGCTCTTGTCTGCGCCGCCGGGAAGGATCTTGCGCAGGAACACGATATCCTCGCCCCGGGCCTTCACCGCCACGTTGAAATTCTTCACGCCCGCAAGGGTCTGCTCCATCTCCGTCAGCTCGTGATAGTGCGTGGCGAAGAGGGTCTTGGCCCCGAGGGTCTTTTCCCCTGCGCAGTATTCTACCACTGCCCGGGCGATGCTCATACCGTCGAAGGTGGAGGTGCCCCGCCCGATCTCGTCCAGGATCAGCAGGGAGTCCTTTGTCGCCGCGTGGAGGATGGCGGAGACCTCCGTCATCTCCACCATGAAGGTGGACTGACCGGCGGAGAGGTCGTCGCTGGCGCCGATGCGGGTGAAAATGCGGTCGCACACGCCGATGCGGGCGCTCTTCGCGGGGACAAAGCTGCCGATCTGCGCCATCAGCACGATCAGCGCCACCTGACGCATATAGGTGCTCTTGCCCGCCATGTTGGGGCCGGTGATGATGGCAACGCGCTTTTCCCCGTTGTCCATGGAGGTGTCGTTGGGGACAAAGAGCGCGTCGCGCAGGGTCTTTTCCACCACGGGATGGCGGCCCTCCCGGATCTCGATGCAGCCGCTGTCGTCCACCGTGGGTCGGCAGTAGCGCTGCTGCACCGCAACGGAGGCGAGAGAGCAGAGGGCATCGGCCGCGGCAGCCGCGGCGGCGCTGCGCTGCACCCGCTCCATCTGCGCGGCCACAAAGCTGCGCAGCTCGCTGAACAGCTCGTATTCCAGCGCCGCGATGCGCTGATCCGCCGTGAAGATGGTGTTCTCCATCTCCTTCAGCTCCGGCGTGATGTAGCGTTCGCCGCCCACCAGCGTCTGCTTGCGGATATAGTCCTGCGGCACCTGATCCGCAAAGGACTTGGAAACCTCGATGTAATAGCCGAAGACCTTGTTATAGCCGATCTTCAGCGTACGGATGCCGGTGCGCTCCTTTTCCCGCGCCTCGATCTCCGCGATAAAGCCCTTGCCGCCGCTGAGGATGCTCCGCAGGCGGTCCACCTCTTCGTTGTAGCCGTCGCGGATCAGTCCCCCCTCCCGCACGGAGAAGGGCGGCTCGTCCACCAGCGTTTCGGCAATGCGCCGGGAAAGATCCTCCAGCGTGTCCAGCTCCTCATAGAGCTCCCGCAGCAGTCCCCCCTCTGCCTGAGAGAGCAGCTCCTTCACCCGGGGCAGGCGCTCCGCCGCCAGGCGCAGCGCCGCCAGATCCCGTCCGCCGGCGGTGCCGTACACCACGCGGCTGATCTGCCGCTCCATATCGCCCATGCCCGCGAGAGCCGCCGTCAGCTCGCCGCGCAGCATGCTGTCCTTCGTCAGTGTCTCCACCGCGCTGAGGCGGCGGTCGATGGCGGCCACGCTCAGCAGCGGCCGCTCCAGCCACGCGCGCAGCAGCCGACCGCCCATGGCGGTCTTCGTCTGATCCAGCACGGAGAGAAGGCTGCCCTTCTTGTCCTTGCCGCGCAGGGTCTCCGTCAGCTCCAGATTCCGCCGCGTGGCCATGTCCAGCTCCATGAAACGGCCGTCGCTGTAGCCCTCCAGCTCGCGGATGTAGCTGAGGTCGGTCTTCTGCGTGTCATAAAGATAGCGCAGCAGGCCGCCCAGCGCCATGGCCGCCGCAGGAACGCCCGCGGGCAGCTTGTCCATGGCCGCGTCACCGAACTGACGGCGGATGCTCTCCTCCGCCGCGCAGCGGTCAAAGCGTTCCTCGTCGATCGTCTCGGCAAGGCAGCCCAGCTTGTCCCGCAGCAGCTCCCGCAGGGACTTCTCCGCCGCCGCGGCCCGGTTCAGCACCGCCTCGCGGGGGGCAAAGCGGGCCAGCTCGTTCGCCGCATGCAGCATCCGGTCCGCCCCGGTAAAGCCCGTCACATGGGCCTTGCCCGTGGAAATGTCGCAGAAGGCGAGGCCCGCGCCGTCGCCGTCGCAGCAGACCGCCGCGATGAAATTGCTGCGGCTCTCCTCCAGCATGGAGGAGTCGATCACCGTTCCCGGCGTCACCACGCGGATCACGTCCCGCTCCACCAGGCCCTTGGCCTGG
The DNA here is from genome assembly GCA_964414495.1 of uncultured Oscillospiraceae bacterium. Classification (GTDB taxonomy): domain Bacteria; phylum Bacillota; class Clostridia; order Oscillospirales; family Oscillospiraceae; genus RGIG5472. The sequence continues at coordinate 27,272 of CAYPWQ010000001.1, read as the reverse complement.
GCGGGATCCTCCGTCTGCTCGCAGATGGCGACCTTGTAGCCCCGGGCGATGAGCCGCGCGATATAGGCCTCGCTGGAATGGTAGGGCACGCCGCACATGGGCGTCTGCTCCTCCTTGGCCTTGCCCCGGTCGCGGGTGGTCAGGGTCAGATCCAGCTCACGCGAGGCAAGGATCGCGTCGTCGTTGAACATCTCATAGAAATCGCCCAGGCGGAAAAACAGAATGGTGTCCGGATTCTTTTCCTTGATCTCCTGATACTGCCGCATCATGGGGGTGTTCTCAGCCATGCCCCTGCCTCACTTTCTCTTTCTTTTCAAAAACCGATCTTCAGATCTCCACGGTCTTGCCGCAGAACAGATAGCCGCAGCGCTCGCCCATGGCGTTATGCAGCGCCCGGTGGCCTGCGATGCCGGTGCAGTGCCCGGTGCAGCAGCGAAGTCCCCTGCTGCTCAGCTCCCCGGCGATGTCCTGCACGATATGCTCCTCCGGCAGCTCGCCGGTGATGGGATTATAGAGGTGGAAGCCGCCCACCACCGCGTCGGGAGAGCGGCCCAGGATCTCCTCCGCGCGGCGGAGGATGTTCACGATGCCCCGGTGGGCGCAGCCGGTGAAGAGCACCCGCTTTTCCCCCTCGGCCACGATGAGATTCTGCTCGTGGCGGAAGTCATCCTGCACCAGAACGCCCCGGCGCAGCTCCATCATGCCGTCGTTCATGGGGATGTGATAGAGGTCGCCCCGCACATCGCTGAACAGGGTGATCTCCGGCGTCACCTGCGTGCGGCCGTTGGTAAAGACAAAGCGGTCGCGGTAGCGGAGAAAGTCGGGATCCACGCCGGCATAGAGCCGCTCACCGCCGGTCACATCGTAATACTGGCCGAAAGCGTCCTTTTCCATATAGATCTTCGCATGGTCGTTCACCTCGCAGAAGGCGGCAAGCCCCCCCGCGTGGTCATCATGCCCGTGGGAGAGGAAGGCCATGTCCACCGCCGCCAGATCCACGCCCAGCGTCTTCGCGTTTTCCACAAAGCCCGCGTCCGGCCCCATGTCCAGCAGCAGCTTTTTCGTGGCCGTTTCGATATAGAGCGAGAGGCCGTGTGCGCAGCGCAGCTCCGGCCGCTGGGTGCGGTTTTCCATCAGCACAACGATCTTCATCCCAGTACCTCCTCCACTTCGCCGAACATGGCCCAGGTGTTGCTGTCCGTGATCCTCACGCGGCAGTAGTGTCCGATCAGCTCCTCGTTCCCCGCCAGATGGACCAGGCGGCCGCCCCCCGTGCGGGAGGAGAGGTTCCAGCGCGCGTCCTCCTCCGTGCCGTCCACGAGGACGGTCAGCGTTTCGCCCACAAAGGCCGCGTGCTTCCGCGCGGAGATCTCGTTCTGCGCCTCCAGCAGACGGTCGAACCAGACCTGCTTTTCCGCCCGGGTGTAGGGGTCAGGCAGCTTCGCCGCCGGGGTGCCGGGGCGGGGCGAATAGATGAAGGTGAAGAGCGCGTCGTATTCCACCTCCCGGATCAGGGAGACGGTGTCCATGGCCTCGGCCTCCGTCTCGCCGGGGAAGCCGATGATGATATCGCTGGTCAGGGCGATGTCGGGCATGAGCGCCCGGGCGTCGCGCACCAGCTCCAGATAATGCGCCCGGGTATAGCGGCGGTTCATGGCCGCCAGCACCCGGTCGTTGCCGGACTGCACGGGAAGATGCAGCTGCTTTGCCACATGCTCGCAGCGGGCCATGGTCTCCAGCAGCTTGTGAGAGGCATCCTTCGGATGGCTCGTCATGAAGCGGATGAGATAGTCGCCGGGGATCTCGTTGATGGCGGCAAGGAGATCCGCAAAGTCCATGGGCTCGGGCAGATCCTTGCCATAGGAGTTCACGTTCTGGCCGAGAAGGGTGATCTCCTTATAGCCCGCGGCGATGAGCTCGCGGCACTCCTTCAGCACCTCCGCTGCGTCGCGGCTGCGCTCGCGGCCCCGGACGTAGGGGACGATGCAGTAGCTGCAGAAGTTGTTGCAGCCATACACGATGCTGACCCAGGCCTTCACGCCGCCCTCGCGGACGATGGGCAGACCTTCGGCAATGGTGCCATGCTCCTCCTCGATGGAAAAGACGCGGCGCTGCCGCTGATAGACCGCGTGCAGCAGCTCCGGGAACTTCCACATGGCCTGGGGGCCGAACACCAGATCCACATGACGGTAGCTGCCTTTTACCCGGTCGGCCACCCGCTGCTGCTGCGCCATACAGCCGCAGAGGCAGATGACCTGCGAGGGCTTTGCCTTCTTCGTGTGGGTCAGACTGCCCAGCAGCCCGTAAATGCGCTGCTCCGCATGGTCGCGGATGGCGCAGGTGTTGATGACGATGATGTCCGCCGCCGCAGCGTCATCGGTAAAGCCGAAGCCCATTTCCCGCAGCATCCCGCGGATGCGCTCGCCGTCCGCCACGTTCTGCTGGCAGCCGAAGGTCTCCACCAGCGCGAGACGGTCGGGCTGCGTCTCCAGCAGGCGGCTGATCTTTTCACAAAACTCCTTCTGACGGGCGATCTGCTCCGCCGAAAGCAACACTTTTTCGCGTTCCATACTGTCTCTCCGGAAAAATTATATTTTGACACAATATTATATCACGAAACCGTCCCTTTCGTACAGAAGTCCCGCCGAATTTTCCGGTGACATATCGCACAAAAATTTCCCCCGTTCCGCCCCGATTTCTGCTCCGCCGCCGCGAAATGCGCCGTTTTGGCCCGCCCGCCGTCCGGAAAGGCGGCCGGATAAGGCAGAAAAAGCCGCCCCGGCCAGGGCCGGGACGGCTTCTGTTATTTCACGGCGGTGTTCCGGCGGTGTGGCCGCCGGTTCAGCGGGACTCGCCGCCGCTTTTCCCCTCGCTGTCCAGGAACCAGTTGAAGGGGAGCTCCCGATCCGTGTAGCGCACAGGCTCGGGATAGGTGACGCCGAAGGTCTCCACCGTTACGGATTCGATGATCTCCGGCGTGATGGGCTCGTTGATCTCCAGCTGCTGACGGGTGGGCACGGGGCGCAGCGGCACCTTTTCGATGCGCTCCACCTCTTCCCACCCCCGCAGCACCCGGCCGAAGGCGGGATAGCGTCCGTCCAGATTCTCGCTGGTATAGGGGAAGTACCATTCGCCTCCCGCGATCTCATCCGGCCCATAGCCGCCCATGGCGATGACGCCCGGTTCCACCTTCAGATGGTTGGGAAAGCCCTGCGAGGGGGACTCGTTGGCGATCAGATACTTGCACTCGTCCCGGCCGAAGGCCGTGTAGCTCACATCCAGCACCCAGCCGGGGACCACGCGCTGGATGGCATAGTGGTCAAAGACGCCCTGCCGCGCCAGATAGATAAAGCTGTTCACCGTGTTGGGCGCTTCCTCCGGGTACAGCTCCACCACGATCTCCGCGCCGCCGGCCATGCGGATGGTGGCCATGGGATGACGGTTCTCCATGCGTTGCTCCTTCCTGTAAATAAGCGCCCCGGCCGGGCCGGGGCGCTTTTCTTTTGTTGCTTTGCGGCGGGCGCGCCGCTGTACGTTTCTTTTGTGAGCTTTATCACGCCGGTCTTATTTGACCAGATGACAATAGACCTTGTGCGTCCCGCTGAGGTCGCAGGCGGACGGTGCCTCGCAGCGGCACTGCTCCGTCGCATAGGGGCAGCGGGTGTGGAAAGTGCAGCCCGAGGGCGGATTGGCGGGGGAGGGGATGTCACCGCCCAGGAAGTCCTTTTCATCGCCCAGACGGCTGCCGTCGATGCTGGGCACGGCGGCCAGCAGCGCCTTGGTGTAGGGATGGCTGGGGGCGGAGAACAGCTCTGCCCGGTCTGCCTGCTCCACGATGCGGCCAAGATACATGACGGCGATGTGATCGCACATGTAATCCACCACATTCAGGTTGTGGGAGATGAAGAGATAGGTCAGATCCAGCTCCTTCTGCAGGCTCTTCAGCAGATTCAGAATCTGGGACTGCACGGAAACATCCAGTGCCGACACCGGCTCGTCCAGGATCAGCAGCTTGGGCCGCAGGGCAAGCGCTCTTGCGATGCCGATGCGCTGCCGCTGGCCGCCGGAGAACTCATGGGGATAGCGTCTGGCAAAGCGGGGATCCAGACCCACCAGCTCCAGCAGCTCGCTCACGCGTGCCTTCCGCTCCGCCTCCGTGCCGATGCCGTGGATCAGCATGGGATCCATGATGGTCTCCTGCACCGTCATGCGGGGGTTCAGCGAGGCATAGGGATCCTGAAACACCATCTGCACGTCCCGGCGATAGGCGGCCAGCGCCTCGCCCCGGAGGCGGGTCACATCCTCGCCTTCAAACAGGATGGTGCCGGAAGTGGGCTGGTACAGCTTGATGATGGTGCGGGCCGTGGTAGACTTGCCGCAGCCGGATTCGCCCACAAGACCCACGGTCTTGCCCTTGGGGATGTCCAGGCTGACACCGTCCACCGCCTTGATGGTGACATTCTTGTTGCCCCGCATGGGGAAATGCATTTTCAGGTCACGGGTCTCCACCAGATTCACTTGCCGTTCACCTCCTCTGCGGGCGCTTCCTCCGCGGATGCCGCCTGATCCTCCTGCGCGATGTCATGCCCCTCAAACAGCCAGCAGCGGGCCACATGCTCGTCCTCCAGCTGATACATGGGCGCATAATGGGCAAAGCAGCGCTCTGTGGCGTGCTCACAGCGGGGCGCAAAGGCGCAGCCGCCGTGATCGTCCGCCGGATGCATCACGTTGCCGGGGATGTGGGGCAGGATCTGATCGCCCATGCCGATCTCCGGGATGCAGTGCAGCAGGCCCTGGGAATAGGGATGCTGCGGCGCGGCAAAGAACTCCTTGCGCGGCGCTTTTTCCACAAAGCGGCCGCAGTACATGACCGCCACGCGGTCGCACACCTCCGCCACGACGCTGAGGTCATGGGTGATGAGGATGATGGTCAGGCCCTCCTCCTTGGCCAGCTTCTTCAGCAGCTTCAGGATCTGGGCCTGGATGGTCACATCCAGCGCCGTGGTGGGCTCATCGGCAATGAGGAGCTTGGAGTGGTTGGCCAGCGCCATGGAGATCATGACGCGCTGACGCATACCGCCGGAGAGCTGATGCGGATACTGCTTCATCACATTCTCCGCGCCGGGGATACCGACCTTGTTCAGGATCTCCAGAATGCGCCGGCGGCACTCCTCCTTGCTCACAGACTTGTCGTGATTGCGGATGACTTCCCGCAGCTGACTTTCAATGGTAAACACCGGGTTCAGGGAGGTCATGGGCTCCTGAAAGATCATGGCAAGATCGGCGCCGCGGAGACGGGAATACTCCTTCTGGTTCAGCTGCGCCAGATCCCGGCCCTCAAACCAGATCTGACCGGCCTTGATCCGGGCATTCCTCCGGGGAAGAAGGCCCATGATGGAGAGGGAGGTCACGCTCTTGCCGCAGCCGGATTCGCCCACAAGACCCAGGATCTCGCCCTTCCTGACCTGCAGCGAAACGTCGTTGACCGCGATCATTTCGCCGTCATAAGTCCGAAACGCGGTGGTCAGGTGTTCTACGTTCAGCAAATATTCCATGCAATACCACCTGATTTCCTTCGATGAGAGTTTGGGATGCGGAGCTTCGCCTCAGCGGACGGCGGCATCCAGCGCACCGTCCATGGCCGTCAGGATCTCATCCAGCACGTCGTCGCTGTGCTTGTAGCTCAGCACATGATGGGACAGCGGGGTCTGAGAGCACCAGACGCCGTGCTCCTGCAGATACTGCACGTACTTGCCGTAGCGCACGGGATCGGTGACGGCCGCCTCGCGGTAGTTGGTGGGCTCCTTCTCGGTGAAATAGACCTGGAAGTGGCCGCCGATGCCCAGCAGGTGGGCGGCGATGCCCTTCTTGGCGGCAAGGGCGTTGAACTCGCTCTTGAGCTTGGCAGTCTGGCCCATGATGAAGCGGGTCACGTCGCCGCTGTCCAGCATGTCCAGCGTGGCCGCGATGGCCGCCATGGAGACCTGATGGCCGTTGAAGGTGCCGAGCCACTGCACGCCGTGGCCGGGGATGGTGTAATCCATGTACTTGGCCTTGCCGGAAACGGCGGCGGTGATGTAGCCGTTGGCATAGGCCTTGCCGTACATGCAGAGGTCAGCGCGGACACCATAATACTCCTGGCAGCCGCCCAGACCGATGCGGAAGCCGGTCAGCAGCTCGTCAAAGACCAGCACGATGCCCAGCTCGTCGCAGATGGCGCGCAGGAAGCGGATGTACTCCGGCGTTGCCTCCACAAAGCCGATGTCGATCATGATGGGCTCGAGGATGATGCAGGCCAGCTCGTCCTTATGCTCGCGGATCAGACGCTCGGTTGCCTCGATGTTGTTGAAGGGCAGCACCAGCGTGTCCGCCACCACCTGGGGATCCAGACCGCCTGCGCCGGGAACGGAGTTGGGGCGCTCGGGGTCGCCCACCTTGTCCAGCGGCGCGAAGCAGTTGACATAAATGCTGTCACACCAGCCGTGATAGTCGCCCTCCATGACCGCGATCTTGTTGCGGCCGGTGGCATAGCGGGCGATGTGGATGATGTGGGTCACGGCCTCGGTGCCGGTGTTGGCAAAGCGGACGCGCTCGTTGCCGGTGAGCTTCAGGAAGTGCTCGGCGGCGTCCACGCTGAGGGGGCTGTCAAAGCCCGTGACCAGATGGCCGTTCTGGGCCTGATAGGCGGCCATGCGCTCGTTGAACTCGGGGTTGTTGTGGCCGAGGATCATGGTGCCGTTGCCCATGATGAGGTCCACATAGCGGTTGCCGTCGATATCATAGACGCAGGCGTCCTGCGCCTTGGACATGTAAATGGGATGGGGCTTGCGGTTGCGGCCGTTGGCATGCAGGCCGCCGGACATGATCTGGGATGCGCGCTCATAGAGCGCTTTGGACTTGGGATATTCCATTTCGAATCTCCTTCTGATGAGTACAGCCGCCGCGCTCAGTTCTGCCCGAACTGCGCCACGGTATCCACGCTGTGCATATGATTATAAAGGTAGTCGAGGAAGGGGGCGCGTTCGTCCTCCTTCAGCGCGTTCCACTTGCCGGCCACGGCGTCCCAGCCTCTCCAGTAGGCATACATGTATGCCTTGCGATAGGGGAAGCCAAAGTAGCGCAGGCGGGACTTGATCTGGGCGGGAGAGGCAAAGGAATACTTCTCAAGATAGGCTTTCGCCGCTTCCCGGCCGCCCTGCTGGCAGTACATGATGTGGGAGGCGTTGATATTGCACATGGACTGGATCTCGTTGAGCAGACGGCAGATGCGGTCGTCCAGGGTGTTGTCCCAGCCGATGAAGCTCATGCCGTTGTCGCCGATGCCCTCAAATACCGGGCTGGAGGCGGTGTTGGTCAGGACAAGGCCCGCGTCCGCCGGGATCTCGCCGGCTTCCACCCTGCGCTGCCGGATGGCCATGTGGGTCATATGGCCGGGGAAGGCCTCGTGGCAGACCAGCTGCTTGAGCTGCTCATAGGTATAGACCGTCTCACCGCTGATCTCCACCGTGCGGGTGAAGTAATCGCAGTAGCCGTTGTAGGGCTTGTTATAGCAGAGGGAGACCTTCACATCCAGGCCGGCGGAATCGGCAAAGCCCTTTTCCACGCAGCGGCGGCGGCCTTCGGCCATCAGCTCGTTCAGCGTCTGCTCCAGCTTGTCCGCGGGAACGGCACGGGCCTTTTTCCAGGCCTCCAGCTTTTCCTCCATGGTGCCGCTGTAGCCTGCCTCGGTGAGAGCGGCGTCCATGGCATCGTACTTCTCCTGCAGGAGTGCGGCACCCACGGGGTTCTCGTCCACAAACATGGTCTCGGCCGCCAGCTCACGGAACTGGACGGGCGCGCCGGAGAGCCACAGGCAGATCTTGCGGAAGCCGCCCACCTGCTGCAGCATATAGTTGCGGCGGGTGGGATCCTGGATGGTGCCGTATTCCTGATACACCCGGGTCAGGCCCTCGATGGCCTCGTCCCAGCTGTGGATCTCCTTCGGCTCCACGCCGCAGAAGTTCACCGGCACCATGCCTTCCTTGCTGAAGGAGCCCTCGTCGCCGGTGTCGGAGGGCAGGCTGCGGTAGTACTGATCCGTGCCCAGAACGATGGCGCAGAATTCCTTTGCCAGGCGGAAATCCTTTTCCTCATATCGGATCATGGTCGTGCTCCTTTCTCGTCTCTCGCCGTGCCGCTTACTTTTCCGCCGCGTCGGCGTCGGCGATCATGAAGCTGAAGTCGCCGGGGAAGGCGCGGTTCACCGAGGGGCGCAGCAGGATCATCAGGTTGTGCTCGAAGGGAGCCTTGATCTCCTCCAGCAGCTCCAGGGTCTTGGGATTATAGACCTTGGCCAGGGTCACATGGCCTTCCACCACCTCGCCCAGCTGGTCGATGCTGAGACCGGGCACCATCAGGCCGCCGTGATGGGGATTCACATGCTCGATGTGATCCACGACGATCTGATCGTCGCGGTGCGTGACCTCGCCGTCGATCATGCCCTCGTGGCGCAGGACGTTCAGCACGCCCTCCACGCCGCGCTGCACGTCGCGCTCACGGACCACCAGACCGCCGATCTCCGCCACCATGCTGCGGACGCCGCGCTCCTTGGCAAAGAGGTTCACGTTGCCGGCGTAGTCCGTGGTGGGGCGATAGAGGATCTTGGAACCGAAGGCGCGGGACATGGCCTCGTCATTGAGGATATAGCAATACTCCACGATGGGCTCACGGCCGCCGGAATGCACGTCCAGATAAGCGTCCAGCGTGGCAACAAACTCTTCCAGATAGGTATAGGCCACGCGCTCGGTGGTAAAGCCGTTGGGATTACCGGGGAACACGCGGTTCAGGTTCAGCCCGTCGATGGGGCTGTTGCGGTCCACCTGCTCGAAGGACAGGGGATAGGCGCAGCTGCAGAGCTTGATGGTGCCGTGGACCTCCTGGGTCTTCAGGAACTCCACCACGCGGCGGCCGATCTCCACGCCGATGATCTCGTCGCCATGGATCGCGCAGCCGATACCGAACACCTTGTCGCTGCCGGCACCCTCGAACTTGTGGATGGGCAGGCTCAGCTCGGAGCCGTTGGCCATATAGCAGACCTTCAGTTCTTCATACGTATACTTGGTAGACATCGTTCTCTCTCCTTTTCAGTTCAGATTCTGTCGTTTCTCTTTTGTTGCCCGCTGCGGCGGCACTCAGGTCACCATGCGGGGATCGAACACGTCGCGGATGCCGTTGCCGAGCAGATTGAAGCCCAGCACGGTGAACATGATGGCAAGGCCGGGGATGGTGGCCATATGGGGCGCTGTGCGCATATAGCGCAGGCCGAAGGACAGCGCATAGCCCCAGCTGGGCGTGGGGGGCTGCACGCCGAGACCCATGAAGGACAGCGTGGCCTCCGACACGATGGCGGTGCCGATGCCCAGCGTGGCCACCACGATGATGGGAGCCATGGCGTTGGGCATGATGTACTTGAAGATGATGCGGCCATTGCTGGCACCGATGGTACGGGCGGCCAGCACATACTCCTCCTCGCGGATGCCCAGCACGCTGGAGCGCGCCACACGGGCATACTGCGTCCACGAGACGAGGCAGAGCGAAATGATCACGCTGACCGTTCCGCCGCCGCCCATGACCGCCACCAGCGCGATGGAGAGCAGCAGGACGGGGAAGGACAGAAACACATCGATGATGCGGCCGATCAGGCCGTCCACCCAGCCGCCGTAAAAGCCGGAGATCAGGCCCAGCACCACGCCGATGATCATGGAGAACAGCACCGAGGTGAAGCCCACCAGCAGGGAGATGCGGGTGCCGTAGAAAATGCGGGTCATCAGATCGCGGCCGTACTGATCCGTGCCGAAGGGATGCGCGGCACAGGGAGCCTGCAGCGCGTTGGTCATGTCCATGGCCTCGATGTCATAGGGCGTCAGCACAGGTGCCGCCGCGGCGATGAACAGCACGATCAGCACCATGATGGAGCCGATCAGGATGGACCGGTTGTGCAGGGCCTTCTGCAAAGTCCTGTTCTTGATCTTGATTTTCATATCGTTTATCCCTCGCTGATTTTCGGGTTGATCGCCACATACAGCAGGTCAACGATCAGATTGATGAGGACGAACATCATGGCGATGAGGAAGACCGACGCCTGCACCACGGGGTAGTCGCGGTTCAGGATGGCGGTCACGATGACCTGGCCGATACCGGGCCAGGAGAACACCGTCTCCGTCACGATGGAGCCGCCCAGCATGGAACCGAACTGCAGCGCCACGATGGTGACGACAGGGGGCAGCGCATTGCGGAAGGCGTGCTTCATGACCACCAGAAATTCCCGGGTGCCCTTGGCGCGGGCGGTGCGGATGTAGTCCATGTCCAGCACGTCCAGCATGGTGGTGCGGATCATGCGGGAGATCATGGCGGCACTCATGATGCCCAGCGCGAAGGAGGGCATCAGGATCTTCTTGAAGCTGGTGACGAAGGAGCTGAAATTCCCGCTGGTAAAACCGGAGATCAGCGCGGGGATCAGCGCCTCGCCCCTGCCGAAGGAGGGCAGCCAGCCCAGCTTTACGGAAAACAGCAGGATCATCAGCAAACCCATCCAGAACACGGGCATGGAAATGCCCAGCTGCGCCAGCACCATGGCGATGTTGTCGATCCAGCTGTTCTGCTTCACGGCGGAGATGATGCCGAGAGGCACCGCGATGAGGATGGCCCAGATCATGCCGAGTATGGTCAGTTCCAGAGTGGCGGGGAACGCCGTTTTGATCATGTCGATGACCGGCGTTTTGTAGATCACGGATTCACCGAAATTAAGGGTGAGCAGCTGCTTGAGATAGCGGGCGAGCTGCACGAAAATGCTGTCGTCCAGCCCGTACTGCGCCCGGATGCGGGCGATGTCCTCCGGCGTGGCCTCGGGGCCCAGCATGGCGGAGGTGAAGTCGCCGGGCATGGCGCGCAGCAGGATGAAGATGAACACCAGCACGCCCAGCGCCACCGGCAGCACATACAGCAGCCTCTTCAAAACGTATTTGCGTCTCATATCAATATCCTATCAATGGCAGAACGGGGCAGGGGCCCAAGTCCCTGCCCCGTTCCGCTGGTCAGTAGTTACGGAATCCGAAGGAGCGGTTCCGTCCGGTCATTCGGCCACGCGGGCCTGCCAGAGGGCGAACACGCTGCCGGAGGGATTGATGGTGTAGCCCTCCATCTTGGCGGTGGTGATGCAGACATAGGCCTGCTCCACCAGGTTGATGTACCAGACATCGTCCGTCACGATCCGGCCGACGGTCTGATAGGCTTCCTTGCGGACGGCCTGATCGCCGCTCTGACGGCCCAGCTCCAGCGCTGCGTCCACCTCGGGGTCGTTGTAGCCGCCGAAGTTGTTGCCGCCCTCGCTGTGGAACATGCCGAACATCTTGTCGGGATCGGTGACGTTCACCCAGCCGGCGACCCAGGCCTGGTGCTTCTGGTTGGTCATGTCGGCGGAGAAGGTGGCCCACTCAGTGGTGGACACGCTCACGTCCATGCCGATGCCCTTGAGCTGGTTCTGCATGAACTCCAGCACCTGGAAGCGGGAGGTATCGTCGGTGTGGGTAGCCAGGGTGAAGGCCAGCTTCTGGCCATCCTTCTCGCGGATGCCGTCGCCGTCGGAGTCCACCCAGCCGGCCTCGTCCAGAACGGCCTCAGCCTTTTCGGGGCTGTATTCATAGCAGGTCAGACCCTCTGCCGCCCAGGAGGAGGTCAGGATGGGCGTCACGGCGGGGGTGTCCATGTTGCTGTAAATGACGTTGGAGATGCTCTCCTTGTCGGTCATGTAGGCGATCGCCTGACGAACGGCCAGATCACCGGTGATGGGATCGTTCACGTTCAGGCCCAGATAGGTGAAGCCCAGGCCGGGGACCTTGGTCATGACCAGGCTGTCATTGCCCTCCACCAGAGTCAGGTCAGAGGCGGTCAGAGGAGAATGGACAAAGTCCACATCGCCGGATTCCACAGCGGCCAGACGGGTGGAGTTGTCGTTGATGACGTGGATGATGAGGTTCTCGGTGGCGGGGGTGCCTCTCCAGTAGTCGGGGTTGGCCTTCAGAACGGTCTTGCTGTTCAGCTCATAGCTGACAACGGTGTAGGGGCCGGTACCCACGGGAGCGGTGCCGAAGCCCGCCACATCCATGGCGCCCTCGGGAATGATGCCCAGATCCATGTAGACCATCATGGGCGCATTGGGGGTAGCCAGGTGGAACACCACGGTGTTGTCATCGGGGGCTTCCACAGACTCCACGCTGGTGTAGCGGGAGCGGTAGGGAGAGTTGTTCTCTTCCTTCAGCATCTCGTCAAAGGTGTACTTGACATCGGCAGAGGTACAGTCGGACCCGTCATGGAACTTCACGCCGCTGCGCAGGTGGAAGGTCCAGGCCAGACCATCCTCGGAAAACTCCCAGGACTCAGCCAGAGCGGGCTGCGCAGTCTGGGTCTCATCCAGAATGATCAGACCGTCATAGATCAGCTGAGCCACACGGGCTGCCGTGGTATTGTTAAAAACGATGGGGTTGTAGGATTCGGGATCGACGTCCATGGCCACGTTGATGGTGTCCTTGTAGGTCGTCTCGCCCTCTCCCTCACCTTCGCCTTCGCCACCGCCGCCGCAGGCGACAAGGGACAGGCTCATGATGAGTGCAAGGATCAGAGCAAGCAGTTTTTTCATCACAGGGTCCTCCTTTGTAAATTTGGGTAGGTGTTTATTCTTAGCTGCGGGGCAGCCGCAGGTAAGTCGGGATCCTCGCGCCGCCGGATCAGTCAAAGGTCCAGCCGCTGCGCGGCAGCACATACAGCACGCGTACCAGTCGGTTGGTGTAGTTGTCCAGCGCATGGGGGAGCTCGGAGCGGAAATGGAAGCTGTCGCCGGGGTAGAGGGTGTATTCCTTGTCGTCCAGATAGAGCGTCAGCACACCCTCCAGCACATAGCCGAACTCCTCGCCCTCGTGCTGATGGAAACCGGGCTGCTCCTGCCGCTCACCGGGCATCAGCACCTCGATGAGGGGCCCCAGCCCCAGCGTGCCGTCGGAGGTGTTGGACAGGTCGTAATACAGGGTATTGCCGCCCTCGATGCGGAAGGCCCGCTGCTCGTCCTGCCGGACGACGGCACCCGTGGCCTGATGGTCGGTGGTGGTGAATATATTGGGAGAAATATTCAGCGCCGCCGCGATCTTTTTCAGCGACACCAGCGTCAGTGTGGTCTGGTTGCGCTCGATCTGCGAAAGATAGCCCGCGGAAAGGCCCGTCTTGGCGCTGAGGTCCATCAGCGTCATCTGCATCCGCTTTCTTTGCTGTTTGATCTGTTCACCGGTCGTCATAGGGATCATTCCTCTTCCTTCCTTCCTTCTTTCCTTCTTGCCAGTTTTATCTGTCCGGCGGAGTCTGCTTCCGCCGTTCGTATCCCGTGCCCCGGAGAGCTTTGTAACATTAATTTTGATATATCGAAAAAATCGCCAATTTGTTTACCAGTACTTTAGCACCGCAACGAACAGAAGTCAACAAATATTTTTTCATTTTTCGTTTTTATTTTAACGATTTTTTGAGTTCTCCACACATTCAACAAATCCTCACATCGGTTTTCAGTAAAATGCAACAAGCGTTTCGCGCCGTCCGGGCAAAAGCGTTGACAAAGCCGTTTTCTCTGTGTTACAACAGGAGCATCGCCGCCTGTGCAGGCGGAAATCTGAGAAACGGAGGCCTTCCCATGCAGATCCGAAGCGAGTTCCGCAGCCGGCTGGACCAGTACTATCACAGTATTCATATCAATGACTTCAGCAGCTTTATCAAGAGCGACTTCCGCGACGACACGCTGTTCGACCTCTCTGAGGAGCGCGCACAGCGCAACGGCGAGGAGAGCCGCGCCCTGCTCCATCAGATTGAGCTCTGGCGCGCCCAGGCCGATCTGAGCTGGGAAGAGGAGATCGAGCTGGACATCGCCGAGGACTTCTGCCGCTATATTCTGCGCAACAGTGAATATTTTTGGTATAAATTTAATATCACTCACAACACGACCCCCTTGCCGTATGTGGTGAAACGGCTGGAAACCTTTTTATTAAAAAGCAAAAATAATTTAACTTTTTACATCTCCCTGCTGGAGCAGTTCCCGGAAAAGCTCCGCGGCATGGCGGACAAGCTGCGCCGTCAGGAGGCCATGGGCATCCTCCTTCCGGCAGAGCAGCTGGAGATCTGCCTCCACCTGATCGAGAGCCTGTTCCAGGGCGAGGACAGTCTGCTGCGCCCCTGGAAGCGCGCCGACGTGACCCTGACCTTCTCTCAGGAGGAGACGCACCGCATCAACGCCGCCGTGGATGCTCTGAATGAGAGCCTCCGTCAGCTGCTCCGCTATCTGCGTGAGGAGTACAACGCCGCCGGCGTTGCCGCCATTCCGGGGCTCTGCCATATGAAGGGCGGTCTGGAATATTACCGTCAGCAGATCATCACCTACACCTCCTATGCCCTGGAGCCGGAGGAGCTGCACGCCATCGGCCTGCGGGAGCTGGAGGTCACGCGGGAGAAAATGCGCGCCATCATCCGCGAGCTGGGCTATGACATGGATCTGAAAGAGTTCCAGCAGCTGCTGCAGGAAAAGCGCATCTGCTTTGACGACACCCCCGCGCAGCTCCAGCAGCGCTTTGACGCGGCGCAGGGCCGCATCGAGCCGCGCCTCTCTGACTTCTTCCTCCGCTGCCCCAAGGCCCGCTGCCGCTCCCAGCGGCTGCCCGCCGCCAAGGAAAAGACCACCTCCTGGGGCTATTACTCCGTTCCCATCGGCGCGGAGAAGGAGGGCGTTTTCTGGTACAGCGCCGCAGAGCTGGACACCCGCTCCCAGATCCGCACCGCCGCCATCGTGGCGCACGAGCTGCTGCCCGGACATCATTTCCAGACCTGCCTCCTCTCTGAGGACGACAGTCTGCCCGAGATCAGCCAGCAGCATTTCAACACCGCCTATGCCGACGGCTGGGCCGAATACTCCGCGGATCTGGCCGGCGAAATGGGCGCTTACGACCTCTATGACCTCTATGGCCGCTATGTCTGGGATATGGTGCTCTGCTGCCGTCTCGTGGTGGACACGGGGCTCAACGCGCTGGGCTGGGATATCGGGCGGGCCCGGGCCTTCCTGCGCGAAAACACCATCCTCACCGACAGCGAGATCTTCACCGAGACTCTGCGCTACTCCGTGGATATGCCCGCGCAGGCGCTGGCCTATAAATTCGGCAGTCTCAAAATGCACGAACTGCGGCGGAAGGCGGAGACGGCGCTGGGCGACCGCTTCGACATCCGCGCCTATCACGACGAGGTGCTGCGCTACGGCTCCGCGCCCCTGAACGTGCTGGAAAAGATCGCGGATCACTACATCAAGACCGCAAAAGCCTGAACGCAGCAGGAGCCGCCCCGGCAAAGCCGGGACGGCTCCTGTTCCTATTCTGTATTTCCGTCACTGCGCCCTGCCCCGCAGCTTCCGCAGCGCCTCCGCAAATTCCTCCGGCAGCGGGCAGGAGAGGGTCACGGTCTCCTCCGTCCGGGGATGGCGGAAGGTCAGCCCCACCGCGTGGAGACACTGACCGGTCAGCCCCGGCACCGGCTTTTTCGCGCCGTACACCGTGTCGCCCCAGATGGGATGGCCCAGCGAGGCCAGATGTACGCGGATCTGGTGGGTACGCCCGGTCTCCAGACGGCAGCGCAGGTGGGTATAGCCCCCGAAGCGCTCCAGCACCTCCCAGTGGGTCACGGCGCGGCGGCCGCCCTTTTCCGTTACGGTCATGCGCTTGCGGTCGGTGGGGTGCCGCCCGATGGGGGCGTCCACGGTGCCGCTGTCCTCCCGGAAATTGCCCACGGCGATGCACTCGTAGGTGCGGGCCAGACTGTGATCCTGTAACTGCGCCGCGAGAGCGCGGTGGGCAAAGTCGTTCTTTGCCGCGATGATGAGGCCGCTGGTGTCCCGATCGATGCGGTGGACGATGCCGGGGCGCAGCGCCCCGCCCACGCCGGAGAGCGTCCCCGCGCAGTGATAGAGCAGCGCGTTCACGAGAGTCCCGTCCGGATGTCCCGGCGCGGGATGCACCACCATGCCCACGGGCTTGTTCACCACGATCACATCCCCATCCTCGAACACCACGTCGAGGGGGATGTCCTGGGGCTGCGCCTCCGTCTCCTCCGGCGTGTCCGGCAGCAGCACGGCATAGCATTCTCCCGCCGCGATCTTCCGGCTCTTCGACACGCTCACGCCCGCAAGGAGCACCCGTCCCTCCGCAATGAGACGCTGGGCGGCGCTGCGGCTCAGCCCCTCGCACTCCTCTGCAAGAAAGGCATCCAGCCGGCGGCCCGCATCCTCAGTTTCCGCCGTGAGCAGGATGGTCTCCATGATCGTCCTCCTTTTTCGGCGCGTCGTATCTGTCATAGAACCAGAGGTAGTAAATGCTGCCCAGAATGGCTCCTGCCACGATGCAGACATCCGCCACATTGAAGGTGGGGTAGCTCGTCCAGAAGGGGAAGTACAGCATGTCCACCACATACCCCGCAAATACCCGGTCGATGAGATTGCCCACGCCGCCGGCCATCACCAGAAACAGTGCGCCAAGCCCCAGGGGATGCCGCACCCGGCGGCGGAGCAGCAGGATCAGCGCCGCCAGCACGATGACGGCGGGCAGAACGATGAGCAGCAGCCGCTGACCGGAAAAGCTGCTCCAGGCCGCGCCGTAATTATGGGTGAGCCGCAGGCCCAGCAGCTGACCCAGCAGGGGCAGGGTCTCGCCGCCCAGGGTCAGGTGAGCCGAGGCCCAGACCTTCACCCACTGATCCAGCGCCACCAGCGCGGCGGCAGCGCAGGCAAACAGGACAGTTACCATAGGGAAAAACGCTCCTTTTGTTTCATATCCATCCCAGTTTACACGTCTTTCCCCGGAAAAGCAACCGCGGCGGCCCGGAAACTCCGGAAAACCGCCGCGGCAGAGCCGTTCATTTCTTTTTTTCGCGCCGGCGCCGCAGCGCCGTCCCCGCGGCGAGTCCCACGAGGGAGAGGAGCGCTCCCGCGAAGAGCATCCCCCACTGCGGCGCGTTCCACTTGTGGAAGGCCGCCATATTCGCCGCGCTGAAGCTGCCGTATTCCGCCAGCATGTAGCCGAGGCCCAGCAGCGGCGGCGCGAGCCAGCGGCTCCGCCCCGTATGCTCCCAGCGGCCGAGGAAGAAGGAGACGATCAGCGTTGCCAGCGGCAGCAGCAGCCAGAGCACGGCCAGCGAATAGCCCATGGCATCGCCGGGATCCGTGCCGAACCAGAACACCAGCAGCGACCCTGCCCAGACCGCGCCATACAGCGCCCAGAGGATCACCCGCGCCAGCTTTTCCCGGCTGCGGGCAGCATCGGCGCTCTCGCCGAGATAATCGACATAGGCCGACACGGGCTCCTCCTCGCCCTTCAGCAGACGGTCAAGGCTCACGGCGTAGAGCTCGCTCATGCGCACCACGCTCACGATGTCAGGCCAGGTCTTGCCGGTCTCCCAGTTGGATATGGTCTGACGGCTCACATGCAGCGCCTCCGCCGCCTGCTCCTGCGTCAGCGCCGCGGCCTGCCGCGCCTGCCGCAGCTTTTCTCCGATGTCCATGGCGATCCCTCCCTTTGGCTCCATCATAGCCCGAAACCGTCTCCCTTGTCCATCAAAACTCTTTGACACGGCCCGTTTTCCCGCAAAAAGCGCCTGCCGCCCGCCATTTCCCCTTGCCCCGGCGGGCCGGATAGCGTAAAATGGAGAAAATCCATTTCCGCAGAAGGAGGCCCCCATGGACAGCACCGAAAAGAAGGACGCGCCCCATCGCCGCCGCGTCCGCTATTCCGGCACCCATCCCAAGCACTTTCACGAAAAATACAAGGAGCTGGATCCCGAAAGATACGCCGAGGACGTGGCCCACGTCATCTCCCGCGGCGCCACCCCTGCGGGGATGCACATTTCCATCATGGTGCAGGAGATCCTCGATCTGCTGCGCATCCGCCCCGGCGAGATCGGACTGGACGCCACCCTCGGCTACGGCGGGCACACCAGGGCCATGCTGGAGCAGCTGCATGGGCAGGGCCATCTCTACGCGCTGGACGTGGACCCCATCGAGTCCGCCAAGACGAAGGCCCGCCTTTCCGCCGCGGGCTACGGCGAGGATATCCTCACCGTGCGGCTGCAGAACTTTGCGGAGATCGACCGTGTGGCCGCGGAGACCGGGCGGAAATTCGACTTCATTCTGGCCGACCTCGGCGTCAGCTCCATGCAGATCGACAACCCGGAGCGGGGCTTCACCTTCAAGGCCGAGGGCCCGCTGGATCTGCGGCTGAATCCTCTGGCCGGCATCCCCGCCAGCGAACGGCTGAAGCAGCTGAGCCGCGACGAGATCGAGGGGATGCTGCGGGAAAACGCGGACGAGCCCTACGCCGACCGCATCGCCGCGGTGATGATGCAGTGGCGGCGGAAGCGCCGCCCGCTGGAGACCACGCTCCAGCTGCGCGACTGCGTGGCGGAGGCGCTGTCCTTCCTGCCGGAGAGCGAGCGGAAGGAGGCCGTGAAAAAATCCTGCCAGCGCACGGCGCAGGCCATCCGCATCGACGTGAACAGTGAGTTCGAGGTGCTGGACGCCTTCCTCTCCAAGCTGCCGGCGGTGCTGGCCCCCGGCGGCCGCGTGGCCATCCTCACCTTCCATTCCGGCGAGGACCGCATGGTCAAGCAGTATTTCCGTCTCCACCGCCGCGAGGGACTGTACAGCGACGCGGCGGAGGAGGTCATCCGTCCCACGGCGGAGGAGTGCGCCCGCAACAGCCGCGCCCGCTCTACCAAGCTCCGCTGGGCCATCCGCGCGGCGGACTGAGCTACGCCCGCCGCAGTGAAAAGGAGGAACCCCATGAAGCAACGATCGCTTTCCCTTTTCCTCATCCTTGCGGCGGCGCTGTGCCTTGCGGCCTGCGCGCCCGCCGCCGAAGTCCCTCCGCTGGAGGAAACGCTCACGGGCTACACCGCTGAGCAGGCCGCGGCCGACGGCTGCGTGGTGCTGGACGGCTCACAGCTCCTTGCGGGAGAGGCTCTCTGGTACGACTTTGTGAATGAAAGCGCCGCAGGACGTGAAATCGAAGTCTCGCTCTATCAGGGCTATTCCGATCAGGGCGGGCAGTATTTCGTCAAGCAGCTTCGCTTTGACGGTCAGCGCTACGCCCTGCGCTTTTACGACCGCGACGGCAAAGACGGCGAACCCTTTCTGGTGGAGGAGAGCTATGCCTTTCTGACCCGCGCGCTCTATGCGCCGGATGCCGCCGGTGAGCTGCTGACCGAGGGCTGGCTGCTGACAGACGATGCCGAAGCGGATCACCAGGGCTATTTCGGCGCCATGCTCTCCTCCGTTCCGTCCACGGATGACCGCTATGCCCACTGTCATCCCATTCTGGGCCGCCGCGTGGACGTGGACTTTCTGCCGGGGGCCTTTTACGGCATCGCCTATGCCGATGCGGACGGCGACGGGGAAAGGGAGCAGTGCCGTCTGGGTCTTGGGCGCACCTCCGGGCTCTTCACCTTCACGCTGACGGTGCGGGAGGGGGAGGAGACCGTCTCCGAAAACACCTATCTCTCGCAGTGGTATGATCTCTCCTTCGCGCAGGAGTCGGACGGCACCCTCCGTGTGCGGGCCGTCACGCAGGACGAGCCGCCGGCGGAGCATGTCTTCACCCTCCGATGGGAAAAGGGCAGTGTGATCCTGATCCGCGAGGACGGCGAGGAGCTGCGCCCCATGAACTGAACGACGGAGGAAGTCCTCCGCCCGCAGAACGCAAAGAGAAAAAGGGGAAGCGGCGCTGCCGCTTCTCCTTTGTTGTTTTTCCCGGAAAATATGTCCCCGCGCTCACACATGGCGGCATCTGACCAGCCGACCCGGCTCCACCTCTTTCAGCTCCGGCGGCTGCTCCCGGCAGATAGCTGTTGCGTAGGGGCACCGGGGGCAGAAGCGGCAGCCGTTCTCCGGCACCGCCTTTCCGCCGGCATCTCCCCGCACGAACGGGAGCGGGGCCGTCCCGCCGGAGGCCGGGATGGGCTTCAGCGCAGCAGAGAGCAGACACTTGCTGTAGGGATGCGCGGGACTGCTGTAGACCCGCTCCGTGCTGCCCAGCTCCACCACCTGGCCCAGATACATGACGCAGATCCGGTCGCTGATATGCTGGATCACGGACAGGTCGTGGGAAATGAACAGATACGTCAGTCCCAGCTCCTCCTGCAGATCCCGGAACAGATTCAGCACCTGGCTCTGCACCGACACGTCCAGCGCCGAGACAGGCTCGTCGCAGACCAGCAGCTTCGGCTCCAGCGCCAGGGCTCTTGCAATACAGATCCGCTGCCGCTGTCCGCCGGAAAATTCGTAAGGGAAGCGATCCAGATAGTCCCGGTGCATCCCCACGCGCTCCATCAGCGACTCGATCCGCCGGGTCCGCTCCTCCATGGGCAGCTCCGCGGCGATGTCCAGCGGCTCTCTCACGATGGAGCGGATGCTCATGTGCGGATCCAGCGAGGCATAGGGATCCTGAAACACGATCTGCATTTTTCTTCTCAGGCGGGCCAGCTCCCGGCCGCCCGCAGAATAGATATCCTCACCCTCAAAACGGGCCGTGCCGCTGCTGGGCTCCAGCAGCCGCAGTATGGTCTTGCCCAGCGTGCTCTTGCCGCAGCCGGACTCGCCCACAATGCCGAATATCTCGCCGCGCCCCACAGTAAAGGACACGTTGTCCACCGCGCGCACCAGCGCGCGCTGCTTCCGGCGCAGGCCTGTGGGGGCAAAATATCTGCACAGCTTGTCAACTTCCAGAATGGGTTCCGTCATCACTTCTCACCTCCGCAGGGGCACGCCTCGTCATAGAGCCAGCAGCGCACCTTCTGCCGGCCCACCGTGTAATTCTCCGGCTCATAGGCGCGGCAGATCTTCATGGCGCGGCTGCATCTGTCCGCATAGGGGCAGCCGGGGGCGAGCTCGATCAGGCGCGGCGGCGTTCCGGGAATGCAGTAGAGCCGATCCTTCCGCTCCTCGCTCAGATCCCGCACCGTTTTCAGCAGGCCCGCCGTATAGGGATGCTTCGGGCCCGCAAAGAGATCCTCCACCGGGCCCTCCTCCACGATCTGGCCCGCGTACATCACGATCACGTGGGAGCAGGTGTTGGCGATCACGCTCAGATCGTGGGTGATCAGCAGCACGGCCGTGCCCTGCTCCGCCGTCATACGGCGCATCAGCGCCAGGATCTGCGCCTGCAGCGTCACGTCCAGCGCCGTCGTGGGCTCGTCCGCCAGCAGCAGCTCCGGCTGACAGGAAAGGGCCATGGCAATATTGACCCGCTGCCGCATACCGCCGGAGAGCTCGTGCGGATAGGCCCCGTAATTCTTCTCCGCCTCAGGGATCTCCACCATGTTCAGCAGCTCGATCACCCGTGCCCGGGCTTCCTCCCGGCTGAGCTTCCGGTGGTGGCGCAGCACATCGGACATCTGGCTGCCAATGGTGAACACCGGATTCAGTGAGGTCATGGAATCCTGAAAGATCATGGAAATATGCCTGCCGCGGAGAGCGGCCCGTTCCTTTTCCGACAGGTTCAGGATCTCCTGTCCCCGGAACAGCGCCTTTCCGCCCTTCACCCGGCCCTTTCCCGGCAGCAGGCCCATGAGCGACAGCGCCGTGGCGCTCTTGCCGCAACCGGATTCACCGATGATGCCGATGATCTCGCCGCGTTTCACGGAAAAGGACAGATCCCGCACCGCGTGCACCTCTCCCACGTCGGTAAAGAAGGAGGTCTCCAGCCCCTGCACCTGCAGCAGCGTTTCATTCGTTTCCACGGTGCTCATCTCCCTTCATACGGGTCGATCGCCCGCTGCACGCCCATGCCGATGAAATTGAACGCCAGAATGGTGATGCAGATGGACGCCGCCGGCACAAAAAGCTGATAGGGGAAGGAACGGATGCCGTAGATCCCCTCGCTGACCAGCGTGCCCCAGGAGGTATTCGGCGCGCTGACGCCGAGGCCGATAAAGCTGAGGAAGGACTCTGAAAATACCGCGCCCGGGATCATCATGGTCATGCACACCAGGATCGATGCCGCCGCGTTGGGCAGCAGGTGGCGCGTCAGATTCCAGAACCATCTGCCGTTGGCCGCCCGGGCCGCCAGGATGAATTCCCGCTCCTTCAGGCTGAGCACCTGGCCTCTCACGATCCGCGCCATGGTCGTCCAGTTGGCGATGCCCATGGCGATGATCAGCGTTTTGATGCCGGAGCCGATCACCACCATCAGCATGATCACGATCAGCGTAGTGGGGATGGTGCTGAGGATATCCACAAAGCGCATCATCAGATCGTCCGCCCGACCGCCGCAGTAGCCCGCGATCCCGCCGTAGAATATGCCGATGATGCTGTTGATCAGCGTGGCGGCGATGGCGATGATGACCGAGGTGCGCGCCCCCATGAGGGTGCGCGTCAGCACATCTCTGCCCAGATTGTCCGTGCCCAGCAGATAGCTGCGGTTCCATACGCGCAGGCTCGGCCCGAACAGCTCGCCGTCCAGATACACCAGTGCCTTCTTCTGATCCGGCTTTCCGGGCCGCTTGATGATCTCTCCGTCAAAGTCGATCAGCAGCTCATGACCCTCCAGCCGGAGAGTGCGTGTGTTCTCTGCCGCGTCATCCGACCAGCCGCCCAGCTTCTCCAGGATCTCGCCGTTCTCCGTGACCCGCAGGAAGTAATACTCCCTGTGGAGATACAGGAACGTGTCCTCATCCAGCTGATACACATCCAGCACCGGCGGCAGATTGATCATATCCAGATCCACCTTGTCAAACGCATGACCCGTCATGCCGGGGCCAAAGGCTGCGGCCAGCATCACGATCACGCTGACCGCGATCCCCGGCAGCGACAGGGGATAGCGGAGGAAGCGGCGGCAGACCCGTCTCCAGTAGGAGAGGGGCTTTCCCTGCATGGGTGCGCGCTCCTCCCGGCCTGCGGGCGCAGCGGTCCAGAGCTCGTCGTTCATTACTATCTCTCTCATGTGCCCTCCCGTCCCAGCTTGATGCGGGGATCAATCAACGCATATACGATATCAATCAGGAACAGGATCACGATCACCAGCACCGCATAAAACAGCGTCACGCCCATCAGCACCAGATAGTCCCGGCTGCTGATGCTGTTGACAAAGTACTTGCCGAGACCCGGGATCGTGAAGACCGATTCCACCACAAAGGAGCCCGTCAGGATGGACGCCGCCGTTGGGCCGATGTAAGTCACCACCGGCAGCAGGGCGTTGCGCATGGCATACTGAAAGATCACCTTGTATTCCGGAAGTCCGTTGGCCCGTGCCGTGCGGATATAGTCCTGATTGAGCACGTCCCGCAGATTGGAGGCGGTGAGCCGGATCACAAAGGCCATGGAAAACAGGCTCAGCGCCGCCACCGGGCCGATATAGTGCTTCCAGCTGGTCAGTCCGTTGCTGGGCAGCACCGACCAGAGCTCGCTGAAGAAATAGAGGATGGACGTGGCCACCACAAAGCCCGGAATGGAGGTGCCCAGCGTGGTGAACACGGTAATGATGTATTCCGGCAGCTTTCCGCTGCACAGCGCCGACACCACGCCGAGACCGACGCCCAGCACCAGGATCACAAGGATGGCCACCACGCCGACTCTGGCCGAGACCGGAAAGCCCTGGCCGATGAGGTCGTTGACCGTCTGCCCCGGCATACGGTAGGACGGGCCCATATCTCCCTTGAGCAGCCCGCCCACATAGCGGACGAACTGCTTCATGACCGGCTCATCCAGATGATAGCGGGCATTGATCGCATCCAGCGATTCCTGGCTGATGCCCTGGACAATATCGTCGAACGGCCCGCCGGGAATGGCGTGCATCAGCACGAACGTCACGACGACCACGATAAAAATGGTCAGCACCGTTGACAGCAGGCGCTTCAAAATATAACTTCTCACAGTACCTCCCGTGTGCTGTACGAAATGTATCAACAAGGTCTCTGCCGGGTGCAGCTCAGGCACCGCGGCAGAGACCCTGCTCTAATCCTTGGATTCCTTACCGATCGCCGGGATAACCTCTGGCGATGAGATTGCCCACCGTCAGGATTCCGTTGAACAGCTTCTTGTAATCGTCAAAATCCAGCTCCAGCGTGCGTCCATCCAGCACCTTGACGCCGGGGATCGTCGCCGCCATGTCCAGCATGGAGCACATGTTGCACTCGATGTGCAGCGTATAGGGCGCTTCGATCTGATAGAGGGGGATCTGGCTGAGATCCTTGCTCAGCACCAGACCGACCTTCTCGATGGTCTCGCGGCGCAGCGCAATGGGGGAGCGGAACTTGGCCGAGAGGAAGCTGAGGGAATCCTTCGTCTTGACATACTCCACCCAGGGCATCATGCCGTCGTCCAGCAGCTGCTTCTGCAGACCGGAATCGCCGATGACCAGTCCCACGGGCACACCGCAGTAGCCCGCATAGGCGGAGTTGATCGTGGCCTCGTTCATGTATTTGCCATTGATGCGGAAATCATGGATGTTTCTGCCATGATAGGAGTGGTTCATGTTGGCGCAGGCCTCGCCCACACCGCTGTGATACCCCACCAGGAAGGCCACATCGTACTCGCCCGACAGCGCAGGCATCATGTATTCCGGCCGCGGCGTGCCGCTGATGAGGCTGACGCGCTCATCCATCTCGCAGAGGTCATAGCCCAGGTTCCGGCCGCCGCCGTGGGAATCCGCCACCGTGATCTCGGTGATCTCGCTGTTGCGCTCGCTCTGCAGGATGCCCTCGATGACCCATTCCACCTGCTGCTGCATATTCCTGCGGAAACGGACCTGATCGTCCATTTCCTGGCGGGGATGGCAGATACCTGCCATCCCTTCCATATCCACGGAAATATAGACTTTCATTTCAGACTCGCCTCTTATTCCACGATGTCGGCAAAGCCGAAGAACCAGCCGTTGAAGCCCGTCTTGTCCCAGCCCACGATGCTGCTGCGGACCATGCTGGTGTCCACGGTCTCATACAGGGGAGTGATGGCGTAGTTCTCGCCGATCAGGATCTCCTCGGCGCGCAGCAGCAGCTTGTCGCGCTCGGTGCCGGTGGCGTTGGCAGCGTCAGCGATGCACTGGTCAAACTCCTCGTTGAAGAAGCGGGCGCAGTTGCTGGAGGAATCGCTGGTCCAGACGCTCAGATAGGTGTTGGGATCCGGATAGTCCGCGGACCAGCCCCAGCGGGCGATGTCGAAGTCACCGCCGGATCTGATCTGACCCAGCACGGAGTTCTCCACGCCCTCCAGCTTGATGGTGATGCCCAGGTTCTCCTTCCACATCTGCTGGATCGCCTCGGCGGTGCTCTTCTTCACGCCGTCGTTGTTGTACACCAGGGTCAGCTCGGGGAAGCCCTCGCCGTTGGGATAGCCCGCCTCTGCCAGGAGCTTCTGTGCCTCTTCCACGGAGGCCTTGGTCAGGTCGATGTCATAGTTGCCGGCGCTCTCTCTGAATTCCGTGCCGTCGGAGAGCAGGATGTCGTGCGTCACGTCACCGGCGCAGGGCATCTCGCCCGCCTTGGTCACGTTCTCCACGAGAGCGGTGCGGTCAATGGCCAGCGTCAGAGCCTTGCGGACGGAGACGTTGTCCAGGGGAGCCTTGGCATTGTTGAACACATAGTACTCAACGCCCAGCATGGGGACCACATGGAACTCGGTGTCGCTGGCCTTCAGCGTGGCGATCTCCTGGGTGGGGACGTTCTTGAACACGTCGATATCGCCTGCGCGGTAAGCGGTCAGGCAGCTGTTCGCATCCTCGATGAAGGTGACGACCAGCTTGTCCAGATGCACGTTCTCGGCATTCCAGTAGTTTTCGTTCTTGACCAGGGTCAGGCTCTCGTTCAGCTTGAACTCAGCCAGCGTGAAGGGGCCGGTGCAGTAGTAGGTCTCGGGGTTCAGGGACCACTGGCCCTCATCGTCTGCCACGTCCTCGCGGACGGGGTAATAGATGTTGAAAGCGGTGAGCGCCAGGAAGAAGGGAGTGGGAGTCTCCATCTCCACCACGAGCGTCTTGTCGTCCACAGCGGTCAGACCCAGCTCGTCTGCGGTGCACTCGCCGTTATAATAGGCTCTGGCGTTCTTGATATAGAACATCTGCGTGCTGTAGTACATCTTCAGATCCGGATTGAGCATGCGGATCCAGGCGAAGATGAAGTCGTTGGCCGTGACAGGCTGACCGTCGGACCACTTGGCATCGCGCAGGTGGAAAGTATAGGTCAGACCGTCGTCGGAAAGCTCATAGCTCTCGGCCAGGCCGGGGATCAGCTCGCCGTCGTACATGCGCATCAGGCCCTCGAAGGTGTTGTTGACGACCTGCATGTTATAGGTGCCCATGAGCATGGGATCCAGCGCGGAGGGAGCGGAACCCAGGTTCCAGGTCAGGACCTTCTCGACCTGCTCACCGTCGCCCTCGCCGTCGCCCTCCGGCTCGGTGCCACCGGCGCAGCCAGCGGTCACAGAGAGCACCAGCAGCATGGCCAGCATGAGCGAAAGGATCTTCTTCAGCTTTGCACTTTTCATCTGTAATCTTTCTCCTTTTTCTTATGAAATGAATCAATCTGAAACCGCCCGCTCCGCGTTCGGCGTCCGGCGTCAAAGCTCATTGTCGTTTCCATCGGAAACGACACAGGCGGACGTCCGCCGCGCAGCCTGCTGTTCAAATTGTCCGCCTGAGAATATAGCATACCGCCATTACCATTTGCAAGCCGATTCCCTGTAAAACGACATTGTGATTTCGTTGGCAAAATCGCTTTCTTCGATATCATTTTTGTGCGTCCCCCTATTATTGGGGCACGTTTATACAGAAAAATACAGACTTTTTTCCGCGCAAAAAGCCGCCCCGGCATGGCCGGGGCGGCTTTTCTTCGATTTTCTTTTTTACAGCAGCATGGGGATCTTGCCCACCACATCGTGGCAGCGGGGGCAGAGACCGGTCTCGGCATCCGCCGCGGTGCTGTGCTTCCAGCAGCGGGGGCACTTGGTGCCGGCAGCTTCCTCGGCGGAGGCGGCGACGGCGTCGCCCACCGTGACCTCCACCTGAGAGACGATCAGCAGATCGGCCAGCTCCGCGCCGTCCATCCCGGCGAGGAAGGCATCCTCGGCGGGAACGGTCAGATGCACGTCGGCCTCCAGGCTCTTGCCGATCTTCTTCTCGGCGCGGGCGGTCTCCAGCACGCCGTTGACGGCGGTGCGGACCTCGATGATCTTGTCCCACTTCGCC